>JAITHY010000096.1 GCA_031279715.1 Verrucomicrobiales bacterium
GGCGGGCGCGAGGCGCGGACGGATTATAAAACGCTGAAAAATTTTCGCCGCGCCGCGTTGCTGGAGTTGCGGATTCACACCGGGCGCACGCATCAAATCCGCGTGCATTGCGCCGCCGCCGGCTGTCCCGTGGTCGGCGACACGGTGTATGGCAGAAAAATCCCGTGGCTCGCTGACGCTCACGTGACGCGGCAATTGTTGCACGCGCACCGCCTGATTTTGCGCCATCCCGCTGACGGTCAGCGGATGGAATTTGTCGCGCCGCCGCCGGAGGATTTTGCGAAGTTTGAAGGGTTTTTATCCACGGATTAACACAGATTTTTTACCGCAAAAACTATCTAAAAAAATCTGTGTAATCTGCGTAATCTGTGGATAAAATCGCCCTTCAATGAACCAGCAACTCGAAAACGCGACGATTGATTACCTGCGCGCGCTCAAGGAACTCGGCGCGCAAAAAGTCGCGGTCAGTGACAGTGTCATGCGGGCGTTGAAATCACGCGCGCGCAAAGCCGCGGCGCTGACCGTCAGCGCCGCCGCCAAGCCCAAGCCAGCCGCTGACGCTCAGCCGCCGAGCGCGGAAAATGATTTGCCTGGCGAAAAGCCGCCGAACCTCAGCGCCGCCGAAAAAAACGCCGCGTTGCAACAACTCGCCGACGAGGTCGCCGCCAATCAAGATTACCGCGCCATGTTCAAATACGCGAAAAACATGGTTTTCGGCGTCGGCACGGCAGAGGCGAAAATCATGTTCATCGGCGAGGCGCCGGGCGCTGACGAGGACGCGCAGGGCGAGCCGTTTGTCGGACGCGCCGGTCAGTTGCTGACCAAAATGATCCAGGCGATGGGCTTGCGGCGCGCCGATGTGTACATTGGCAACATTCTCAAATACCGCCCTGACATGCCGCCCGGCAGCAGCGGCAATCGCAAGCCGACATTGGAGGAGGTGACCGTCAGCCGCCCGTATATTTGCCGCCAGGTGCGCATCATCCAGCCGCAAGTTTTGGTCGCGCTTGGCAACACCGCCGTCGAGGGCTTGTTCAAAACCGGCCGCGCCGCCATCACGCAACGGCGCGGGCACTGGACGGAATTTCTCGGCATCCCGCTGATGCCGACCTATCATCCCGCGTATTTGCTGCGCAACCAGTCCAACAGCGAGAAACGCAAAGTGTGGGAGGATTTGCTGCAAGTGATGGAGCGCGCCGGGCTGAGCATCAGCGACAAACAGCGGCGGTATTTTTTGACGAGGTGAGATGAGCGAGGCGATGATTATTTTTTGCACCGTGCCGGACGCTGACAGTGGGCGGCGGCTGGCGGATGTTTTATTGAGCGAAAAAGCGGCGGCTTGCGTGTCACTGTCAGCGGCGGTTGAGTCGCATTACGTCTGGCAGGGAAAGCGCGAGACCGCCGCTGAAGTTCAACTGCTCATCAAAACAACGGCGGAGCGATACGCTGATGTTCAGCGGTTAATTTTGGCAAATCATCCCTACGAATGCCCTGAAATCGCCGCCGTCAGCGTTGAGGAAATTTCACCGGCATATTTGGCATGGTTGAAAACGGATGGCCAGCCGCCGCAAGGTTAAATTTTTCCAAAAAGCATTGACGAAGCAGGAGAAGAGTTTATTATTTGAGACTAAATCTCATTTATGCAAATGATGCTCAGTTCCGCTCGTTGCGGAATCAAGGGGGTGATTACCGCCTTGGATGATTCGCGACCTGATACCAAGCGGTTGCGCCGGCTGGGTATTCACGAAGGCATGCCGGTTGAGATATTGCACGGCAGCGACCCGGTGATGATTTTATGCCACCGCTCGAAAATCGCCGTCAGCCGCCGGAGCCTCGACGCGGTCACCGTCAGCGTGCAAAATTCCGCCTGTGGCTGTTATTTTCTCACCGCGTTTTTCAATTTGTTCCGTTTCAACACCAACCCGGACTCCAGCCATGAAATATCTAAGTGAATTACAACCTGGTGAGCGCGCTGACATTCTGTCTGTCAACACCGTCAGCGACATCGCCCGGCAACTGCTCGTAATGGGTTTACTGCCTGGCGTGACCGTCGAAGTCGCTGGCGTCGCGCCGTTTGGCGATCCGCTGACGGTGAAAATTCGCAACCGCCCCGTCAGTCTTCGCCGCGCGGAAGCCGCGTTGGTGATGGTCGAACCCGCACCCCCCAGTCCGTTGACAGTCAGCGGAGAAAAATAAGACAAGAATCAATTAAATAAGAGAGAAAAATTTTTACATTTTGAGATTGACTCTCAATATCAATATAGGATAACCTATTCATTCAATCACAGTCAGCGAGTGTTGGCAAGTGAAAAACAGACAATCGAAACAAAAAGAAAAAAGGAAAAAACAAATGAAAAAAATAATCGGCAGTGCGCTGGGCGTTGCGTTGTTGGGCACAACAGTGCTCGCTGACGGCGGCGCTCCGGCGTCCTCGGCGAAAGATTTGTCGAAGGCGGTGGAGCAGGTGAATTACGTGGAGACGGACACGGCGGGCGTCAAGCTCAGCGGCTACGTGGACGTCGGCTACGTCTATAACTTCATCGGCAGCGGCGGCTATGCCGTGGCGCGCGGCTACAACGCGTCGGACAGCCACAGCGGCGGTGACTTCAGTGTCAACGCGGTCAAGCTGACGCTGGAGAAATCGCTGACGGAAAAAAACGAATGGCAGGCCGGTTTCCGCGTGGACACCTTCATCGGCAAGGATTGGGCCGAGTTCACGCCCGGCGCCGGTTCTGACGCGAGCACGCTGTTTCTGCAACAGGCCTACGTGGAATTCCGCGTGCCGGTCGGCAACGGGCTGGACGTGCAGTTTGGCAAAATCAGCTCCATCCTCGGATTTGAGGCGGACGAGCGCCCGGCGAACCTGAACATCACGCAGGGCCTCAACGCCACCATTGACCCCGGCTCATCGCCCGGCGTTTTGGCGACGTATCACGCGACTGACAGCGTCAGCTTGCTGCTCGGCGTCAACAACGGCGGCGGGCTGGATAGTAATCCGGGCCTGGACACCAGCAGCGACGGCTATGGGTTCACCGGCGGCGTGAGTTTTCACCGCGACAATTTCGAGACGCAACTCACCGGCAGCGTCGAGCCGTGGGGTAACGAGGCGTACACCAATGACAACGTCAGCGTGTACGGCGTGAACTGGTGGACGACCTGGGCGCCGAAATTTGCGGACGACAAACTGCTGCTGGCGCTCAACACGTCATATTGGCACACACAAAATCTTGACCCGTCGCTGACGGATTTCCCCGGCAGTTTCGCCACGGCGGCGCTGTACGCGAAATACCAGTTCACCGATTTGTTCAGCCTCGCGGGACGCGGCGAATACGTGAACGTCAGCGAGGAGGGGACGAGCCACTTCTGGTCGTTCACGCTGACGGCGGGCTTCAATGTGGTGGAGAACTTGCTCCTGCGCGCCGAGTACCGTTATGACACCGGGTCGAATGTGGTGTATAACTTCGACACCGAACACGGCAACCACAGCTCGCATACACTGGCTTTGGAGGCGGTTTACAGCTTCTGAAAAAACACGATTTTAATGGATAATTAAAATTATGACGTCCCGTATCCTGGCGCTGGCATGGCTGATTTCGCTCCTGGGCGGAGCCTGGTCATGGTCAGCGCCGGATTACGCGGCGCTCGCCGGCGAAGTGAGGGCGCGGCTTGAGCGGGCGGAAAAATGTTACGCTGACCATGACGTCGCCGCGGCGCGCGCGCTGGTGCAGTCGGCGTATTTCGAGGTGTTTGAAAATTTGGAGGGGCCGATTCGCATCAATCTTTCCGCGAAAAAAAGTTACGAGCTGGAGGCCGCGTTTGGGGAAATTCGCAGGATGATGGGCGGCGGCGCGCTGGGTGGTGAGATTAATCAAAAAATCGCCTGGCTGAACAGCGAGGTGGCCGCGGCGTTGCCGGTGTTGTTGGGCGGGCACCAATTGGTCGCCGAGGCTCACAGGGAGGGCGTCGCTGACCTTGCGCCGGCGTGGCGCGAGGGGGCGCGGCGGATGGCGGAAGAGTTTGCGGCGGCGGTGGAGGCTTATCAAAATGGCGGGTTCAAGGAAGCGCGGCGGCTGGTGGAAAAGAATTGGTTCGATAATTTCAAAAATTCCGAAATGGAAATCAGCGTGCGGCTGCACCGCTCGCGCGCGGCGGCGGCGGATGTCAACCAGCGGTTTTCGCGGTTGGTGAAAATGGCCGCTGACCGTCAGACTGGCATCACGGCGCTCGGATATGAAATCACGCGCTTGCAGGAGGATTTGGCGGAGTTGCTTCCGGGCTTGCCGCCGTCGCGCGCGGACGCGCAAGCGGCGGCGGACGCCCGATTGGCCGCTGACAGTCAGTTGTCGGCGGACTGGCCTGGCGTGGCGCAAAAAATCAACGCGGCGTTCGACGCGGCCATCGCGCAATATGAAAACGGCGACGCGAAAAACGCGGCGCTGGCGGTGCAGGATGCGTATTTTGATTTGTTCGAGGCAAGCGGGATGGAAAATAAAATCGGCGCGCGCGATGTGGCGTTCAAAACGCAACTGGAAAGTTATTTCACGCGCACGGTCAGCCTGATGAAGGCCGGGCGTTCGGCGGCGGAGTTGCGCGGGCAGGCGGCGGGTCTCGCGGCGGATTTGGCGCGAGCGGCGGAGCGGCTCGGCGGCGCGCGCGGGCGCGCGGGCGCGGCGGGGATGTTCGTCTACAGCCTGACCATTATTTTGCGCGAGGGCCTGGAGGCGCTGCTCATCGTCGCCGCCATCGCCGCGTATTTGGTGAGGAGCGGGCATGCGGACAAACTCAAACTTGTGCGAAACTCGGTGTGGTGGGCGCTGCTGGCGAGTGTGATGACGGCGGTGCTGTTCCAGTGGCTGTTCATCAACAGCGGCGCGAACCGTGAGATTTTGGAGGGCGTGACGATGCTGGCGGCCGTGGTGGTGCTGTTTGGCATGAGTTGCTGGCTGTTGTCGAAAGTCGAGGCGCGGCGTTGGAAGGCGTATCTTGACGCCAAGCTCACGCTGTCGCTGACCACCGGCAGCCTGGCGGGGTTGTGGCTGGCGAGTTTTCTGGCGGTGTATCGCGAGGGAGCGGAGACGGTGTTGTTTTATTCCGCGCTGGCGGGCGACGCGCGCGGCGGCGCGGACTTCGCGGCGTTGGCGGCGGGCTTTGGCGCAGGCGCGGCGCTGCTGGCCGTCATTTATCTGGTCATGAAACTGACGGTCACGCGCCTGCCGCTGAAACCGTTTTTCCTGGTCACCGGCGCGTTCATGCTGGTGATGTCGTTTTCGTTCGCGGGCAAGGGCATGCGCGAACTCATTGAGGGCAAGGTGTTCCAGCCGACACTCGTGCCGCGCGCGCCGGAGTTTGATTTGCTGGGCATTTATCCGTATGTGGAAACCCTGGCGCCGCAACTCATCCTTTTTGCGGCGGCTGTTCTGGCGTGGTGGTTGACGCGCCGGAACCCCAAAGCCGCTGACAATGAAATCCCAACCAAAGAAAGTAACAGCACAACATGAAAAAAACACTGGCCGCCGCTTTCATCGGCGCGCTCACCATCAGCGCCTTCGCCTTCGAGGAATTCCCGATTGGCGAGGCGCAAACCGTCAACGAAATGGAAATCGCCGCCGTTTATTTGCAGCCGATTGACATGGAACCAGCCGGAATGGGCCTGTCCGCCGCAAAGTCGGACATTCACTTGGAAGCTGACATTCACGCCGTCGAGGGCAACAAGAACGGCCTCGGCGCCGGCGAATGGATTCCGTACCTGACCATCAGCTACACGCTGGTGAACAAGGACACCGGCAAGGAGCAGAAGGGCGCGTTCATGCCCATGGTGGCCGCTGACGGTCCGCACTACGGCGCCAACATCAAAATGCTCGGCACCGGCAACTACAAGCTGACTTACAGCATTGAGCCGCCGTCCAAGGCCGGCTTGCATCGCCACACCGACAAGGAAACCGGCGTTGGCAAATGGTGGAAACCGTTTGAGGTGAGCTATGAGTTCAAGTACACGGGATTGAAAAAATAACGCAAAATTCAAAGCGCCAAACTATGACCGGCTGATTTGTCAATTGATTGGCCGGTTATGGTTTGGTGTTTGCAATCGTGGCTTATTTCTCCGCCAACATTTTCGAGGCATTCCTGCCCGTCGCCCTGTTCATCGGGCTGGCGTGGCGTGGGGCGCGCTCGTGGCGCGATGTGGCGCTGACTGTCAGCGGCGCGCTCGGAGCCGGGCTGGCGGCGGCGTTTTTCTGGAGTCCCCCGTCCGCCGCCGCGCTGTTGGTGTCGACGGCGGCGCAGATTTTGGCCGCGCTGCTGCTGACTGTCAGCGGCGGTGTGGCGCGGGCGGCGGGCGCGTTGCTGCTGGCGGGCGCCGCCTTTGGGTGGGCGGGTGATCCGGAGTTGAAAATCCTCGCCGCATCGCGGGTGGTGAACACCGATTTGTTGTTAAACCTCAGCGGCATTGCCGTCGCCTTTGCCCTGACGGCGCTGCTGGCGCGCCTGTGCCGGCGGCTCGCGGATTTTTTCCCGTGCGCGCGCGCGCCGCTGACGGTGACGTTCGCGTTGCTGACCTTGACCGCGCCGGCGGGTCATGCGTTGCTCGCATTGATGAAGTTGGAAATGTTGGAACTGACCGCGCGCCGGCTGACGTTGGTCTCGCTGGCGACAAATTTTCCATGGGCGCCGCTGACGCTCACGCTC
>JAITHY010000173.1 GCA_031279715.1 Verrucomicrobiales bacterium
ACCGCCTCCCTGACCTTGTTCTTCTGCAAACCGCCGATGAAATGCCACTCACAGTTGGCGGGCAGCAGCGGCTGTTTCGCCCGCGCCTCCTGCACGCGATTCTCGCCGAACACCCGCAGTCCCGCATCATACGCCAGCCGCAACGTTTCCGGCGCGACGCGCTTCGACGCGGGCACCAGCCTCACCGTCAGCGGGTCTCGTCCGGCCCGCATTGCCGCCGCGTCCATCGCCATTCGCACCCGCGCCAAATTATCCTCAATTTTTTCAATATTCATACGCTGCCTGTCACCAAAAAATTTGGAGCAATGCCCGCCCCGATTGTTTTTTTTGTCATGCAAATCGAATTTTTCGGAATCTTCCGCGACTTGGCCGAATCGCAAAGTTTCGGCAAATCCGCGCAACCCAATAATATTGACCAACGGGCGATCAGCCAGCAAATTCACACCATCAAAGACAATGTCGGAATGGCCGGCGGCTGATTTACCTCGCCGTCAAGCTTCCGTCCACCGTCAATGGCTGGCCTTGCTTGACGGCCAGCGTCTTGACTTTGCCGCCGTAACTGATTTTGATTTTACCGTCACGGTCAGCGCGGAAGGTCGCCTTGGCCAGGACACCATCCCGCCACTCCAAGTCCACAGTCACCCCGCCGCGCGCGCGCAAGCCGGTGATTTTTCCCGACTCCCACACCTCCGGCAGCGCGGGGAGCAGTTGCAACTCGTACTGACCGTCAGCGTCCTGCAGCTGGCTTTGCAACAGCATCTCCGCGCACGCCGCCGTCGCGCCGAAATTGCCGTCGATTTGAAACGGCGCGTGGTCGTCGAACAAATTCGGCAGCGTCCGGTCTTTCAACAAATTCGTCAGCAACACGTGCGCCCGGTCGCCGTCTCGCAAACGCGACCACATGTTCAGCTTCCAGCCCAGGCTCCAGCCCGTCGCCGCGTCGCCGCGCACGCTCAGGGATTTCCGCGCCGCCGCGAACAATTCCGGTGTCGCCGTCGTAATCATATTCGCCGGATACAATCCGTACAAATGCGAAACATGCCGGTGCTCCAGGTGCGTTTCCTTGTAATCCTCAATCCACTCCATAACGCGGCCCGACTCGCTGATTCTCACCGGCGCCAATCGCGCCAGCGCGCTCTCGCATTCTTTGCGGAAGTCAGCGTCAGTATCGAGCACTTTGCTCGCCTGAATACAATTGGACAATAATTCATGGATAATCATCAGGTCCATCGTCGCGCCGTAGGTGAACTCCGCCGTGCTGCCGTCCGGAAGATAAAAACGGTTCTCCGGCGAGTACGACGGGTTTGTCACCAATTTTCCCGCAACCGGCGTCCCATCCGGAGCTTCCACAAGAAAATCCAAAATAAATCGCGCCGCGCCCTTCATCAGCGGCCACGCCCGCCTCGCCAAAAACTCCTTGTCCTGCGTAAATTGGTAATGCTCCCAGGGATGCTCCGCCAGCCATGCGGCGCCAACCGGCCAGATACCCTGTTTGCCGTCAGCGGGCGCGGCAAAACCCCACGGGTCGGTCAAATGATGCACCACCCAGCCGCCCGCGCCGTACTGCACCTTCGCCACCTGCGCGCCGGGCACCGTCAACTCGTCGGACAAGTCGAACAACGGCTGGTGGCACTCGCTGAGATTCATCGTCTCCGCGGGCCAATAGTTCATCTGCAAGTTGATATTGGTGTGAAAATCAGCGTTCCACGGCGGGTGCATCTGCCACGCCCAAATGCCCTGCAAATTCGCCGGAAATGTGCCGGGGCGCGACGAACTTATCAACAAATACCGCCCAAAACGGAAATACAACGCCTCCAAACCGAGATCGGTACCGCCGCCATTCCTCAACCGCAAAATCCGCTCGTCCGTCGGCAACTGCTCCGCCTCCTCGTTCAGCGGCGCGAAACTCAGCGTCACACGGTCGGCGAACGCGCGGTAATCCTTGATGTGCTCCGCCTTCAGCGTGGCATAGGGAATTTTCTCCGCCTTGGAAATCGCCACCGCGCAATCCGCCGCCGGGTCACCCTCCGGCACGTAACTCTTCCCGCTGATGTCCTTCTCCAGCAGGGCCTTGACACCCGCCAGCCCCGGATGCGAAGTCGCCCCCGCCACCAACAGCGTCACCGCGTCCGCGCCGCTGACCGTCAGCACACCGTCATCATTCGCAACCTTTCCTCCCTCCGCCAGCGCCGTCACCTGCGCGGCAAACTTCATCCCGCGTTGCCGCCCGTCCTCCTTGCGGTCAACCTGCCCCAGCAGCACAATGGACCGTTCATCCCCCGCCACCGCCGAGCAAATCGCGTCCCGCTGCCGCCTCAACGTCAGCTTCAAATTCACCCGGCTCTTTTTGTCCGCCGTATAACGCAACACCACCACCTGCGCCGGCGCCGAGGAAAACGCCTCGCGCTGATACGTCACACCGTCAGCGGTGTAACGCCCCGACGCCACCGCCGTCTCCAAATCCAAAAACCGAACATAATTCTCCGCAGCCAGTTGCGGCGTCTCCAAATAAATCTCCCCCAGAGACTGATACGGCTTCACCCCTCTTGGCTTGCCCATCATCGTCGCCTCCGCCAACTTTTCCGCCTCGCCGTTCTTCCCTGTGAACAACAGCTCCCGCACCTTCGGCAGCGCTGTCAGCGACTCCGGATTCGCCGCGTCCAGCGGAAAACCGTCCCACAGCGAATCAATGTTCAACTGCACCCGCTCATCCGCCACGCCGCCGAACACCATCGCCCCCAGGCGTCCGTTGCCCAGCGCCAGCGCCTCCTCCCAAATCCGCGCCGGCTGACGGTACCACAATTTCCCCTGACCCGCCGGTTTGTCCACGCTGCCAGTGAGCGTCGCGCGGTCAATCCACCGTTCGTTAATCTTCTTCCGTTCCACCGCCCCCGCCGCGAACTTCAGCCGCGGCGCCCGCGGATTCACCACATCGCCGGACAACTGAAACTCCCCAAACTGTGTCCCCGCGCCATTCTCCCGCGTTTGTGTGAACAACACCCGATATGTCTTGAACGGCAGCGTGTTTTCAAGCTTAATCCATCCGCCTTCCTTCCGTCGTCCGGGGTCGTTCTCCAGTCCGCTCGGCCCTTCGTACAACAACGTGAAATCCTTCGCCCCATTCTCAAACGCCTTGTCGTCATTGGAACCCTCGACCACCACCGTCAGCGGATCACGTCCGGGCACATCGCCGCCCGTGATAAAACGAAAGCCCTTCGCCACCGTCTCCCCCGCGCTGAGAGTCAGCACGAAACCCGGCTGCAACGTCTTGAGATACACCTTGCTCCCCGCATCACCGTCAATGGCACTGTCCACTTGCTCCCTTTCCGACCCCGCCTCCGCCGCTGTCGCCAGCGCATTGGGGGCACCCTTGACGGTGTTCTTCAGCGGTAAAATTCGATCGTCCGGACTCGTCAGATTATTTTGCGCCAAGCCCAAGTTAACTCCCGCTGACCATGCCAGCAGAACCGCAAGTTTGCCTATTTTTTTCATACTCTTATAAATGATTGATTGTAATCGTACCTGTTTGACAACAAGTATCCAAGGGAAAATTTCACACCCACAAAAATTTGTTTGGCAAACCGCCAAACTTCCCTACCCTTTCCCCCTCATGATGAAACGCATTGCAGTCCTCACTTCCGGAGGCGATTCCCCCGGCATGAACCCTGCCATCCGCTCCGTCGTCCGCACCGGCGTCGGCTTGGCTATTGACGTAATCGGCATTGAAAACGGCTACCAAGGCATTTTCGACAACCAATTCATCCCCCTCGGCGCCATCGAAGTCAGCGGCAAAAACCGCGATGCCGGCACCTTCCTCGCCACGACGCGTTGCATGGAAATGATGCGGCCCGACGGTCCCGCCCGCGCGGTGGAAATTCTGCGCCGGCATAAAATCGACGGCTTGGTGGTCATCGGCGGGGACGGCTCCTTGCGCGGCGCGCAGGAAATCCACCACCTCGGCCACCCCGTCATCGGCTTGCCCGGCACCATTGACAACGACATTTTCGGCACCGACTCCGGCATCGGCGTCGACACCGCCCTCAACACCATCATTCATTCCATCGACATGATCAAAGCCACCGCCGCCTCGCACCGTCGCTGCTTTATTATTGAGGTGATGGGCCGCAGTTGCGGCTACCTCGCGCTGATGAGCGGCATCACCACCGGCTCCCAAGCCGCCGTCATCCCCGAATACAAACACAACCCCACCCGCATCATCGACGCCCTCAACCGCCGCATGCAACGCAAGCACAACAACAGCGTCATCGTCGTTGCCGAGGGGGTCTGCACCGGCCAGGCATTCATGGACGAGCTACTCGCCGCCGGCAAAGGCAAATTCGACCAGGAAATCCGGCTGACGGTGCTCGGTCACCTTCAGCGCGGCGGCTCCCCCACACACAGTGACCGTTTGCTCGGCTCCCGCATGGGCGAGTTCGCCGTCCTCTCGCTGCTCCAAGGTGAAACTGGCGCGATGGTGGCGACGGTGGGCGGCAACATGCGGCTCCGCAACTTCGACGAAATCCGCGACAAGAAAAAAGTACTGCCCGCCGACGCCATCCGCCTCGCCAAAAATCTCGACATCGAAATCGGCGACGTAACAGAATAAGTCCGCTTAAAAATTCTTTTCAACATAATCCCGCACCCGCTGCACGATGATTTGGGAAACCATCTCACATGTCGCCTTCAAACTGGCCTCCGAATCCATCGCCGGCGCACCGTCGGCGGCATCCCCCGCCAGGCGCGGCGCCGCCACCTCAAACGTCAAAAACGGCTGCGTCCGCGACTTGCTCACATCGTAAACATACACCGTGCACTCAATCCGGTCA
>JAITHY010000189.1 GCA_031279715.1 Verrucomicrobiales bacterium
CGAAACGCCGCCCAAATTGTCTAACCCTGTAATTCATATGGACGCTCCTTCTTTCCTGAAAAAACTCACCGGCAAAGTCCAATGGCAAGCCCCCCCCCTTCGGTTGCGCGACTTGCGGGCACATCCGAAAAAAATCGCCGGTACTCTCGCCTTGCTGTCGGCGGCGCTCATCGTCAGCGGACGTGACACAAAAAAACGCGGGACGCAATCATCGCGATGGCTCGGGCGCCAAGGCTGTCGGAGGTCGCGGCGGACGGAATTCATCCCAACAGCATCGCCGTTGAATTCAGCAAAAATCTGTTCGCTGACGGCATGAAACCCGCCAGTCGCGGGGTGCAGTTCAAAACACCGCCGTTCACCATCAGCGTCGGGGACGCCAAGTTTTACGTCAACCCGGAACCGCGTCTCAACCCGAAAAGCTCCGACTCGCGCCTCATCACAACGACACTGCAATTCTCGCATCCGGTCGAGTTGCGCGCGTTGGAAAAAACCGTCACCGGGCGCGAGAGCGCCATCGCCAGGATTGTCGGCGTCTTGCGGACACGGCAAAACGACCGGGGCGCGTTCGGCTTGTGGCACGCTGAGGGTGACGTGAGTTTTTGCACGAAGCCTTGAAAAATTCCGGCGGCATGGCAAAATTTTTGACACTTATGGTCAAATCCACCAACCCAGCCATGTGTTCCTTTTGCGGCAAAGGCGCGGCGGAAGTAAAAAAACTGATCGCCGGACCAAACGTGTTTATTTGCGACAGTTGCATCGCTGTTTGCAAAAACATGCTCGACAAGGAACTGCGCGAAAGCGAGGCCGCCGCCAGCGGCGGCTTCACCATTCCAAAACCCGCCGATCTCCGCGCGCGGCTTGATGAGTTTGTGGTCGGACAGGACGCCGCCAAACGCAGCCTCGCCGTGGCGGTGCATAATCATTACAAGCGGCTGGCCGCCAACCATCAGCCCGTCGGCAACGGCTTGGACGAGGTGGAGATTGAAAAAAGCAACATCCTGCTCATCGGCCCCACCGGCAGCGGCAAAACTCTGCTGGCCAAATCCCTCGCCCGCATTCTTGATGTGCCGTTCTGCATCGCCGACGCCACAACACTGACGGAGGCGGGTTATGTCGGCGAGGATGTGGAGACGATTATTTTGCGCCTGTTGCAAAACGCCGGCTATGACGTGCAAAAGGCCGAGCGCGGCATCGTTTACATTGACGAGATTGACAAAATCGGGCGCAAGACGGAGAACGTTTCCATCACCCGCGATGTCTCCGGCGAGGGCGTGCAGCAAGCGCTGTTGAAAATTCTTGAGGGCACCGTCTGCAACGTCCCGCCGCAAGGCGGACGCAAACACCCGCAGCAGGAATACATCCGCGTCAACACGGAGCACATTCTGTTCATCTGCGGCGGCGCGTTCGTCGGGCTGGACCGAATCGTACGCCGGCGCGGCGGCGCGAACACGATTGGGTTTGGCCTTAAAACCGGCGCCGCTGACGGTGAGGCCGACATCCTCGCAAGCACTGAACCGGAGGATTTATTGCGCTTCGGCATGATTCCGGAATTTATCGGACGGCTGCCCATCATCAGCATCCTGCGCGAGTTGACCGAGGCGGAACTCATCACCGTCCTCACCGGCACCCGCAACGCGCTGACCAAGCAGTACGCCAAACTGCTCGCCATGGACGGCGTGAAGCTGACGTTCACTCCCGACGCGCTGCACGCCCTCACCCGGCAGGCCAGGGCGCGCGGCACCGGCGCGCGCGCGTTGCGTTCGCTGTTGGAAAACCTGATGCGCGACTTGATGTATCAACTCCCCTCGGAACCCGACATAACCGAGATCACCATCAGCGCCGCCGCCGTCAGGGGCGAAGCCGCGCCGCTCATCACCCGCGCCGCTGACAATGAGCAGGCGGCTTGATTAATGGCCGACGGATTTTTTGAATTCCGCGTACGCCGCCATCACTTTTTTCAACTCCGCCGGATGACCGGGCAAAATGAGCGCCGACAGCCGCTCCTCTTTGTCCAATTCCCCGTCGTGCACGCCGTTGATTTCCCGCGTGGAATCAAGTTGCACGGCGCGCCGCTGGTCACGGCAGGGAATTTTTAACCATGGCTCGGCACGCCCGCCCAGGGAGATCAACTCCGCTTCGTCCGCCAGTTTGTCAATCGGCACGGTTTGCACCTGCGTCAATTTGCGAAATTGGTTCACCCGCATTTCCTCCGCGACTTGGAGCAGGCGTTTTTTTCCGTCATACGTCACCAACAGCGTTGTCCCCTGTTTCAGGGCCGCAGACCGGGCGGCTTGCGCAAATTGCCCGAAGGCCGGCGAATTTTCCGCCGCGTGACCCACGCTGAGAATGACCCCGAACAACACCACCGCTGACAGTGAACCCATTTTGCGCATGGCGGTTAATCTAGCCCCGCCGCCAACCGCCAGGCAACGCTTTATTTTTTCCGAATCCTGACACGCCAGGCCGCGCCTTCCTTCGTTTGAGCCTCGACTTTGTGACCCTCAGCGGCGACGGATTTGGGCACATTGTCAATCGGCGCCCCATCATCAAGGAGAATTTCCAGGAGATCGCCGCTGCGCAGTTGCGCCAGGTCCATTTTCGTTTTGACAAAATTCATCGGGCAGGCGACGCCGCGATAATCCTTGAATTTCTTAACCTCACTGTCAGCGACGGGAACGCTGACGATGGCAGGCGCTTGTTTCTCGGCGGCAAATTTCAGGGAGTTGTCCATCGTGCCGTACAAGGCGATGACGGCGTTGGCGAGGTCAACGACAGCGGGCGTGGCGTCGCCGATCAGCAGCGGGGCGAATTTTTTGTCAACAAGTCCGCTGTCAATGAACTGTTTTTGAAACGCCGCGAGCACCTCCTTCTCGCTGCGGGCCTCCTCGCCGCGCGCGACAAGGAGCATCCGCGCGCTGAGCAGACGCATGGCGGTCAGGTTGGCAGGGGTTCGTTCTTCCTTCAACGTCACTGTCAGCGCCTTTTTATCAGCTTCAATCAGGTCGTACATGCCGGCGCTGCATTCGCCAGTCCCCCTGCCCTTCAATGAAAAAACCTCCTTCGCGGAATAATCATAGTACGGATTTTTATCCTCGTCGAAACCCGGCACCGTCGCGAATTGCCTGGCCAGGCTGACGATGACGGCTTCACCGTCAGCGTCCACCCAGTCGGCAAAGGTCGCGTAGTCCCGCTGACGCCCAAGCCACGCGCGCAGCACGCTGACGATGAACTGCGGCAGCCGGAACGCGCTGATGTCGGCGGCGATTTTGCGCGCGTAGCGGGTCGTACCCTCGCCGATTTTCGCGCCGACCAGAATGTTGTAGGAGGGATACGGCACACCGTCGTTGCGCAAAACCTTGCCGAAAAAGCCGAGGTCGGCGATGTTGTGACGTCCGCAACTGTTCGGGCAGCCGGAGATGTTGATGCGGAAACCTTGCAACTTGTCGAGGTCAAGGTCAGCGGCCAGCAGCGCGCGCTCAATGACCGGCAGCGCGCCGCGCGGAATGGTGATGCCCAGCTGGCACGTCGCCGCGCCGGTGCAAACCACAATATCGCCGATGACGGCGGGCCGCGCTGTCAGCGGCGAAAGTTTTTTCAGGATGGGGTAAAGTTCCAGCAACTCGCCGGCGGCCAGGTTGCGCAAATAAACATTCTGATCCGCGCCGAAGCGGATGAAGTCGCGCCCCGCCGCCCGTGACGCGAGTTTTTCGGCGAGTTCCTTCGCGCCATCAGCGGGCAGGTCGCCGAGCAGCAGCGGCACTTTCACGGAAAAATAACCGCGCTGTTTTTG
>JAITHY010000216.1 GCA_031279715.1 Verrucomicrobiales bacterium
CAGCGTGGACGAGCCGCTGCCCGTCACGTCGCCAGTCAACATACTGTCATCCAAGTTGATCGTGACGACTGCGCTGTCTTTGGTGTTAACAGCACCGTTTAATGAGGAACTGCCGCTGAGGGTGAGGTCAACATTCGTGTTGCCGCTGATATTCGCGCCACCCGTGATGGACGAACTTTCCTCCACGCTAACTGTCGTCGCGACATTCGTCTTGCTACCATAGATATTCAACCCAACCGTACCACTCACCGTTGCGCCGCCATTGATGGTGGCAAACGCGGCATCGTGGGTAAGGCTGATGTTAATGCCGGCTCCTTGCTGCGAATTGACAGAACCTCCATTGATTCCCAGCACTTTGTTGCCAGCGGTTCCCGAACTTATGTTAATCCCTGGCCGGTCTGTGCCGGAAGTGGTGAGGGTCACATCGTTCAATTGCAAGAAACAGTCATCATGATGCTCCAAGCGCGCGCCTACACCGTTACTAGTGGTGATGGTGCCGCCGTTGATAATCAACACGCCGCGCAGTTGTACGAGCAAAGCAGCAGCATTTCCAGAAGTGGTGACTGTTAACCGGTCCAATATAGCGCTACTCCCGTGATCTATGAAGACGCCTAGTCCATTACTTGTGATGTCAATGTCGCTGCCGACAATGTTCGCACCATTATCCGCCCGCATGCCGTACACACCCGAAGTTTGCACCGTCCAGCCCGTACCGCTGAGTTGGCTGGAGCTGCCATCAGCCATGATGCCAACACCATTGGCCGATGTACTTGTCGCAATGACCGTGACATCGTTCACAATGGCTTTGGAAGCTAAAAGGCGCAAGGCGGCGCCACTGCCTTCAACGGACGTGGCGGTAATGGTGCCGCTGGTGAAATTCAACGTGGAGGAATGGAGCTGAATACCTTCTACCCTCCCCGTAAGAGTGGCATTGGTCAGGTTTATCGTGCTTTGTTCCCGAATAAAAGCAGCCCGGCTGGAGGCGGAGATGAGGATGATGTCGCTGCCCGTGAAAGTCCCGGAAGCTTTGACATCAAGCACAAGACCGTTATTGTTGTAAGTGGTGCCGCTGCGGGTGACGCTGGAACCATTGATAATCAAGCTGACCCCGGGATTTTCCTGCGCCGAGACCGTCAGCGGCAATAACAATCCGCCAAGAATGAGAGCTAAACTGCCGCGATAAAAACAACGGGAAAATCCGCAAAAAACATTATCAGCAGGGCGGCTGCGAAAAATGCCACTGACGGTTAACAGCGTTGTCCATTTTTTGAGTTTGTTGGTATTCATTTTATTTTTCTCCTTGCCTCACATTTTGCAAAGCGAACCAATATCGTCTGGAATTCCAGACAATACAAGAAGAATTTTCAATTATTTTACAAGACTTGGTTTACTCATGGCATCATCAGCGAAACATCACAGAAATGCAATCGGTCCGGCAGTGAGGCGATTTCGCGTCGCTTACGGCTGGTCGCAAAATGAATTGGCGGCACGCTGTCAGTTGGCGGGTTGGTGCATTTCACGCGGGATTGTCGCCGCCATTGAGGGGCGGGTGCGCTGGGTCGGGGATTTTGAGGCCGTGGTGCTCGCCCATGTGTTGAAAACCTCGTTAATTTCGTTGTTTCCGGAAAAAATCAACTGGCTGGAATTTAAAACGTATGTGACGCTGCGTCCGGAAAACTAAACAATTAAATTCATCCGCCGTTGCATAACTTTTCCACTCGTCGCTGTAAATGACCGTGTCGTCCGCTTGATAATCGCCACCAATTCAGCGGCAAAACTGTTTTTGTTTGTGCCCGCCAAGGCTTTGCGGGTGGAAATGAGTGATTTATTTTCTCCGGATTTCAAACAGCGCTTTGCCATCCTTTACCGTATTCGCCGCTGACCGTCACCGCACGCCGGCCATTTTCGTGAAAAAACACCGGCTTCATCCCGCCAATCCCGCAGGCAACTCAAAAACACTTTGCCCCGCGCGCCAAAACCGCTAGCATCGCCGCTGCTCATGAACCCCGATTTCCGCTCTCTCTGGCGCTTGCTCATCGCACAGGCCCAGGGCGTTTTCAATGACAATGCCGCCAAACTCGCCCTCATCGGCCTCGCCCCGCTGGTACTCACCGCCACTGAGGCAGGCTGGGTCACTGACCTCCTCGCCGTGCTGCTGGTGCTGCCCTTTGTTCTCTTCTCCCCCATCTGCGGCTGGCTCGCTGACCGTCACCCCAAGCGCCACGTCATCCGCTTCGCCCTCTGGCTGCAAGTCGCCCTCACGCTGCTGATGACCCTCGCCCTCTGGCAGCGGCTCATTTGGTGCGCCATCGCCCTCTTCTTCCTGCTCGCCGTGCAAACCTGCCTCCTCTCCCCCGCCAAGCAAGGCGCGCTCAAAGAAATGGTCGGCTCCGCACACCTCACACACGCCGTCAGCTGGCTGGAGTCGCTGACCATCACCGGCATCCTGCTTGGCGGACTCGCCGGCGGCGGCCTGTTCCGCTGGCTCGACAGCTTGTTCAACAACCCCTGGCGCGGCGCGGCGGCCTGCTTCCTCACGCTGACAGCGGGCTGTGCGCTGACCGTCATGGTGTTCGGCAACGTCAAAACCGCCGGCGCCCAAAGCCGCGACCCGTTCACACTGTCGCTGTTCTGGAACCATTTTCGCGACCTCGCCTATCTCTGGCCTCTCCGCGAATTGCTGCTTCCCGCGCTGGGCATCGCGTATTTTTACTCGCTCGGCGGGCTGCTCTATCTGGTCATCGTCAGCGTCGGACGCGAGTTGCATCCCAACAGCAGCGAAGCTGTCCTCGTCAGCGGCGAATACCTCGCCATCATGGGCGGCGGCATCATCCTCGGCGCGCTGCTGGTCATCCGGCTGGCCAAACACTGGTCCGCCATCCGCCTCGTCCCCCTTGGCGGGCTGGGGATGACGGCGTCGCTGCTGGCGCTGGCGTTGCTATATCCGGCGGGCGGGCTGTACATCAGCGCGCTGCTGATGCTGGGCGTTTGCTCCAGCCTCTTCATCGTCCCGCTGAACACACACTTGCAAGACCATGCCGCCGAAGACCGCCGCAGCCGCGTCATCGCCGCCGCGAATTTATTGCTGAACATCGGCGGCATCCTCGCCGTGGCGTTTCACGCGCTGTTGGAAAATATTTTTCGACTCCACCTCCGCGCGCAATTCCTCATCATGTTCGCCATCATGCTGACCGTCAGCGTGGCGGCGTGGCGGATTATTGCCCGCGTGACTTCCGGTCAACACCCCCGCGTCGCTTGACACGGGCAGGAGGCTGCCTCATGCTGTTATTGTGAAATTGGAATTGAGCAGTTTGGTCAATGCGATTGGCGTGTTGGAAAAGTCCATTGACGCCACTGCCCGGCTTGCCGCGACTTTGCCGGCTGAGGCTCAGGAAACCATGCGTAGCGGCATTATTCAAAATTTCGAAGTGGCGTACGAGCAGTGTTGGAAAATGATGAAACGCTGGCTGGAGGTGAACGTCAGCCCCCGCACGGGCGACGGAGTGACGCGGCGGGAGTTGTTCCGGCTGGCGGCGGAGAATTTGTTGATTGACGATGTGCCGCTGTGGATGGAGTTTCACGAGGCGCGCAATGAAACCACACATATTTACGACCAGAACATCGCCGCCACTGTCAGCGGCGAGGCGGCGCGTTTTTTGCCAGCCGCCCAACAACTGCTCGTCAACCTAAAATCCCGCAATGATTGACCTCGACTCGCAACAACTGAACTTGGTGCGTCGCCTCGTGCGGGAATATTTTCCCGACTGCGAGGCGCGAGTGTTCGGCTCGCGCGTCAACGGCACGGCGAAACCGTGGTCGGATTTGGATGTGGTCATTGTCAGCGGCGAAAAACTTCCGCGCGCGAAGTTGCAACTGTTACGCGAGGCTCTCCAAGCCGCGCCGCTGACGGTCAGGGTGGAGGTGCAGGACTGGCGGGCGGTTGCGGGTGAGTTTCAGCGGGTGGTTGGGGAGGGGTTTGAGGTGTTGTAAAAATGCAGGCATTGATACAGGATGAACAACTCTGCCGCTGACGATGAGGCTCACGGTCAGCGGGTCAATAATCCAAGGCCCGCAAAACGCGCTTGACGGTGTGTGATTCTTGCTTGCGGGCAAGGGCGTGTTCCCAAATCCGCAGCACCCGCCAGCCAGCTTGGCGAAGCTCGCGATTGACTTTGCGGTCCCGCGCTTGGTTGCGGTCAATCTTGACGTTCCAGAATTTGCGGTTGGTGGCGGGTCGGCGGCAATGCTTGGGACAGCCGTGCCAATAGCAACCGTCAACGAAGACCGCCAGTCTGCGCGCCGGAAAAACAAAATCGGGTTTGCCAAACAACCGCCGGTTACGCCGCCAGCCGGTGATGCGGTGCTTGCGAAAAATTTTCATCAAGCGCAGCTCGGTGTCCTTGTTGCCCTTGCTGCGAATCAAGGACATGATTTTCGAGCGCCCGGCTTTGGTGAAAATATCCGCCATGCCGCTCATTATACTTTATGCCAACGCCGCTGACAGTGAAAAGGCTCTTGATGACACTCGGCATTGAATAATGTAATTTGCTTGTCTGAATGTGATTTGCCGGCATCATTTCATGTGACGTTTGATGCGTCGGAAATGAATGATTGTTGCCGCGATGAGTTCCAACTCAAAATATGTCTTTGAAATTTGCGCCGGAGCCGGAGGGCAAGCTCTTGGCTTGGAACGGGCTGGCTTTGACAGCGTGGGCGCGGTGGAAATCGAACCGGCGGC
>JAITHY010000236.1 GCA_031279715.1 Verrucomicrobiales bacterium
TGGCGAGGATGTGGACGTAGTTGGCTTGGAATTGCGGTTCGATGAACCAGTCGTCTTGGAACTTGAATTGTTTGCCCAACTCGATGCTGCCGCCGACGCTCCAGTTGTTGTAGCTGCCGGTGAAGGAAGTTACGCCGTTGCTGCCGTTCAGGCTGTTGTTGGTGTATTGGGCTTTCAAGGTCGCATCTAGATACCAGCCGCTGTTGTTCAGCCATGAGCCGTACAAGCCAGCATAATAATTGCTGAGGTCGGATTTGCTGCCGTTGTGGCGGTGGTCAGTGTCAGCGGCGCCGTAACCTGCAAAGATACCGGTGTACAAAACGTTGCTGTTGTTCAGGGTGAACTTGTGGTCGGTGCCGATGTCTGTGCCGTAGACGTATTGTTTGAAGGCTTGGCCGGTGACGCTGGCGCTGAAATTCAGCTGCTGTCCGTAGGCTCTGATCCAGATGTTGTCCATAATGTTCTCCGCGCTGAGGGTGACGGCTTTGTCATCTTTGCCAGCGAGGGTTTGGGTGTAGGCGTCGTTGAGCAAACGGATTTCGCCCATGCGTTTGAGCAGGCTGTTTTGCTGCGCGAACCAGCTGCCTTTTTGGGCGGAGATGAGACCGACAGCGATGTTGCCGGCGGTGCTCAGTTTGCCGTCATTGGTGGTGTAGATGCTGCCGTCGGGGGCGGTGGTCGGAGTGACGACGATTAAACCCCAGTCCATTTCGCCCAAGTCCCACGCGCCTTTGCCGTTGCCTTGCACCAAGTCGTTGAGGATGAGGTCACGCTCGGTGTCGCTGATGGTGGTTGTGCCGCTGACGCTGACATCTATTTGGCCCGTGCCGCTGGCGGTGCCGGTGACGTCCAGCGTGGCGTGGGTGCCGTCGTCGGTGTTGACGCCGAAGATGATTTTGCCGTCGTTGTTGAGGTTGTCAATTATGGACGTGCCGCTGGTGAATTCCCAAGTGCTGGTGTTGTCCATGGTCAGGTTGCCGTGCTGCCAGTTGCCTTTGCCGTGGGAATCGTTGGCGAGGTAGATGTCGAGGATGCCGTTGCTGCTATCAGCGATGTTGCCGGTGTGGCGGCTGTGGTTGTTGAGGTAGAGCAGGATGTCGCTGGTGCCGCTGGCGGTGATGTTGCCCGCCATGGTGCTGCTGTTTTCAAGCCTCACCGTCAGCACGGCGCCGTCGCCGCCGTTAACGTTGCCAGTCAGTTGGCTTTGGTTGTCGAGGTTGACGTTCAGCGTGGCGTTGTGGCCGGTGATGATGTCGCCGGTGATGACGCTGTGGTTGAGGTTCACGTTGCCATTAGAGGCGTCGATGATATTCACGTTGCCTGTGAGCAAGGAACCGCCGCTCATGTTAAACGTTCCCGCGGAGGAGCCGCGCAAGTTAACGTCGCCGATTAGTTTGGAATTGTCTTCCACGTCAATGGAGATAGACACAGGCATGTCCACATCCTCAAGAGTGCCGGATGAATCAGTGCCCGTGCGGATGCTGGTTATATCCAAGGCCGCGACTTGACCGGTCAGACTCGCGCCGCCCTTGATGGTAATATCATAAGTGCCGCTAAAAGTTCTTAACAAATCCGCGCTGGCAATGCTCGGGTTTTTGTTTGCCGACAGTGCTGTGCGTCCCGCATTGATGCTGCCACCGTCAATAATCAGCGTTTTGTGTCCGCTAGTTCCACTCGCCATGAGTATGCCATCCGCCTCCGCCCCCTCGGTCACAACAGCCGTGTTCTCCAAATAAAGATAATTTGAGCCATGGTCGCTTTGATGAACACCAGAGGCTACTATGCCAGTGGTATGAATGGAGCCGTTGGAAAAAGTGAGGTGGCTGTTTCTTTCCAACGAAAGCCCGTACGCCTCGGAACCGTTTGTGGAAATAGAGACCCCGTCGGCTTCTATCAAGCCGCTGCCGCTTAAACCGTTGGCATGGCCACCTGTGGTGGTAATCGTCACATTCCTAAAAATCCCCGCCGATGTGGTGCCGCTGATATACGCACCCATCCCTATGGACCCGGAAGTGGAAATCGCACAATCCGTCATAAACAAAGTCCCGCCAGCGCTAACACTTGCGCCATAAGCGTTCATGGTATAAGGAGAACCTTGCAATGTGCTGCTGTATAAATGCACCACCGCGCCACTATAAACGTTGAGCGCATATCCACTGTTACCATTAACGGTGCCGGTTGACATCAGAGTAATGTTCGTACCACTGTAAAAAGCGGTGGAACCACCAACCATCAAGGGTGATAGGCTGGGTTGTGCCAGATTGGTTTGATACGACGAGCCAGTTTCAATCACTGAGCCGGAATTAATCAACTTATTTTGCGCGGACACTGTCAGTGGCAACGCTGCCATGCCGCTGAACGTCAGCAGCAATGCAGCCCATTGTTTGATTTTGTTTGTTTGCATTTTGTTTTCTCCTTCTTTTGGTTTTGACTAATAGCCGCCTCCGGCATTGACCGTCAGCAGGCGCGGCGGGGTTAACTGATTAAAAACGGGGGAAAGAAAAACAGAAAAAAGTCTCAAAAATCCCTCACGGGCACAGCGGTCGCTCAATTGCGAATTTGCGAATTTGCGAATTTGCGAATTTTACATACTGGCATCATTAGAATGTCAAGCAGGATGCGGGAGATATTTTTGTTGTCAAGCGGTTTTTTGAAAAAATATTAAAATATTTTTTGAGGGGATTTTTTTGACGCAAAGGCGCAAAGAGGCAAAGGGGGTGCAAAGTTTTTTTGGGGGTGATTTACGCCGTATCATAATGGCAAAAAAACTATGATATTTTTTCGATTATATTCAAAAAAAAATTACCATAAACTTTAAATCCGGACGCATCAACACCCGCTGACGTTCAATGCCCGCCCTCTTCACCGGCGAGGCATTTGGCAATCTCGCCGGTCACGGCTTTGGCGTCGCCGAAGACCATCAGCGTTTTGTCGTCGTAGTAGAGGTCGTTCTCGATGCCGGCGAAGCCCGGGTTCATGCTGCGCTTGATGGCGAAGATGGTTTTCGCTTTGTGCGCATTGATGATGGGCATGCCGTAAATCGGGCTTTTGTCGTTGGTCAGCGCGGCGGGGTTCACCACGTCGTTCGCGCCGATGACGAGGCACACGTCGGCTTGCGGCATGTCGGGGTTGATTTCGTCCATCTCCACCAAGTCCTCGTAAGGGATGTCACTCTCAGCGAGCAGGACGTTCATGTGGCCGGGCATTCGTCCGGCGACGGGATGGATGGCGAATTTCACGGTGACGCCGCGCTTGGTCAACTGGTCGTAAATTTCACGCACGCGATGTTGCGCCTGAGCCACCGCCATGCCGTAGCCGGGCACGATGACCACCAGCCCCGCGTGTTCCATCAACTCCGCCGCGTCCTTCGGCGTCGCGCTTTTCACCGTGCGCTGCTCCACCTGACCGGCGGCGGTTTGCACCTGCCCGAACGCGCCGAAGAGCACGTTGGTGAAGCTGCGGTTCATCGCTTTGCACATGATGATTGACAAAATGAGACCCGACGAGCCGTCCAGCGCACCCGCCGTGATGAGCAGTTTGTTGTCCAGCACAAAACCCATCGCCACCGCTGACAGTCCGGCGTAGGAGTTCAGCAGCGCAATGACGGTCGGCATATCCGCGCCGCCGATGGGGATAATCAGCAGCACGCCGAACAACAGCGCCAGCGCGATGAGCACGGGGAACAGCCACGCGAATTGGTGCGCGTCATAAATCAGCAGCCCGCAGCACGCAATCGCCGCGAGCAGCAGGAAAAAGTTGATGAGGTTTTGGTTGCGATAAATGATGGGGCGTCCGGGCAGCCATTCCTGCAACTTGCCCGCCGCCATCAAGCTGCCGGTGAACGTCAGATAACCGAGCAGCACTTCCGCGCACAGCGCGATGGTGACGAACAGCGGCATCTCAATCCCGCCGCGCGTGAAGTAGTAAAACTTCGCCGTGCCCACCAAGCCCGCCGCGAAGCCGCCGAAGGCGTGCGACAGCGCGGTTCGTTGCGGCACCGCCGTCAGCGGCACCAGCGACAGCGGGTAGCCGATGACCGCGCCGATGATGACCGCCAGCGCAATCCATTTGTAATTGCCCGCGATGACCGACGGGTCAATCAGCGTGCCGACAATTGCCAGCGTCATGCCCAGCACGCCCGCCAGCACGCCGCGCCGCGCGGTCTTCGGGTCGTTCATCCATTTCAGCGAAAAAATGAACAGCGCCGTCGCCACCAAGTAAGAAAGCTGAATGCACGTCGTCATTTGCCCCCCCGCTGTTTGAACATTTTCAACATCCGGTCGGTGATGAGAAAGCCGCTGACAATGTTCGTGACCGACGCGACAATGGCGACGAGACCGAGCATGTTAATCCACGTCAACTCGCCATTGTCAGCGTAAGACCGCCCGCCCACCAAAATCGCGCCGACCACCGCAATCGCTGAAATCGCGTTGGTCAGCGACATCAGCGGCGTGTGCAACAACCGCGACACTTGCGTGATGACCATCAGCCCGATGAACGTGGACAACAGAAACACGAACAGCAGCCCCACATAATCCGGCTCCGCGACGTGCGCCCCGCTGACGCTCACGTCCGCCGCCATCACCGGCGTGACCGTCAGCGGCAACAACAACATTGTCATGATTTTTCTCATAATTTTCGCTTTCTAATTTTTCTTCAACGCCTGATGCGCCACCTCGCCGTCCCTGACCAGCAAACAGCCGCGCATAATCTCATCATCAGCGTCCAACTTCACCCGCTTCGCCTCCTTGTCCCAAAAATGCGTGATAAACGCGAGCAAGTTCGACGAAAACATCTGGCTCGCGTGATGAGGCACCCGCGTCGCAAAATTCGCGCAGCCAATAATCCGCGCCCCGCTGGACGTCACCACCTCGCGCTCAGCGTCAGCGCCCTCGACATTGCCGCCCGTCGTCACCGCCAAATCCAGCACCAGACTGCCCGCCCGCATCCCCGCCAGCATCGCCGCGTTGATGATGCGCGGCGCGGGACGCCCAAACACCTGCGCCGTGGTGATGACCACGTCACTGTCAGCGCACGCCTTCGCCATGCCCTGCTGTTGCAGCGCGATTTGCTCCGCCGTCAACTCCTTCGCGTAACCCTGAGCCGTCTGCCCCGTCTCGCCGAGTTCGATTTTCAAAAACTTCGCCCCCAGCGACCTCACCTGCTCCTCGACCACCGGCCGCGTGTCAAACGCCGTCACCCGCGCCCCGAGCCGCTTCGCCGTCGCAATCGCCTGCAATCCCGCCACGCCGACGCCGACGATGAGAACCTTCGCCGCCGTCAGCGTGCCCGCCGGCGTCATCATCATCGGGAACACGCGGTCAAGTTTCTCCGCCGCGCAAACCACCGCCGCGTAACCCGCGAGATTATTTTGCGAACTGAGCGCGTCCATCTTCTGCGCCAAGGTCGAGCGCGGCACCATCTCCAAACTGACCGCCGACACCCCGCTGACACTGAACTGTTGAATTAACTCCCGCCGCCTGAACGGGTCCAAAAAGCTGACCGTCAGCGCCCCTTTCGGCAACAGCGCGACCTCGCCGACCGTCAGCGGCTGCACCTGCCACAACACCCGCGCCGCCCGCAACAACGCCGCGCGGTCCCCGCTGATCGTCGCCCCCGCCGCCGCATACTCACTGTCAGCGAACCCCGCCGCCGCGCCCGCCCCTTGCTCAATGGACACCGCAAACCCAAGCTGTGCGAGTTTTTTCACATCCGCCGGCACCAACGCCACCCGCGTCTCCCCGGCGCCATTTTCTTTGACGCAAGATAGTTGCATGGAGGCAGTATTAAGGAAAAATTTTTTTCTGCAAAGCCAAAGTTACAGTTTTTTGCCAACAATTTCCTCGGCGGGATACGTCACGATTTCCGCCAGCGTCGGGTGATAATGCGGGATGTTCATCAACTCGCTGACGGTCAGCCGGCAATTCATCGCCACGACCAATTCATGGATTAAATCCGACGCGCGTTCGCCAACAATTTGCGCGCCGAGGATTTCACCGTCAGCGGCGGCGGCGATGATTTTCACAAAGCCATCCTCAACGCCCATAATCATGGACTTTCCGTGGTCATTGAACGGATATTTCGCCACCAATACTTTGCGCCCTTGCGCGGCGGCTTCTTTTTCCGACAGCCCAACGGCGGCGACTTCCGGCGAGGTGAAAATGACTTCCATCTTCAGCCGGTAATCCATCCGCTGACGGTCAGCGTTG
>JAITHY010000130.1 GCA_031279715.1 Verrucomicrobiales bacterium
ACGTTGGAACGTTGGAACGTTGGAACGTTGGAACGTTGGAACGTTGATCGTCAGCGATTCATCCATGCCAAAGCCGCCGCCAACAAGGCAGAACGACGTGATTATTTCGGCTTGGTTATCCATTGCGGGAAACTTTTTACACAGCCCGCCAATACTGTCAACTATTTTTATATATTTTTTTACCCAAAAAAATCCCCCGCCAGGAGCGTCGAGTTCTTGAAATCCCTGTCATATTTCCCGTAATTTCCAGATGTGCGGGCCGCTGAGGGGGATTCGCTCACCCGCGGACAATCTTAAAATGGGGTTGCCCTGGTTATCGACACCGGTGAAGAGGCCGGTGATCAACCGGCGGTCCACTTCCACTTCCACCATGCGCGGGACGCCCCAGCACGCTGACAGTCGCGGAGCGAAACAGGCAAAATCATGCGCGTGGATTTCCGCCAGTTTTTCCAAAATTCTCATGGTCAGCGTATCACGGTCGGGCAGCATGGGGAGAAAATCTTGCAGCCGCCCGGCCTGGCCTTTGAGTTCAGTCATTGTCAGCGACGGGTCCTGGGTGAGGTTGACGCCGATGCCGATGACGATTTTTTCCGGAACCGGACGGTCAAGCAAAATACCGGCGACTTTGAGGTTGCGAATCATCAGGTCGTTCGGCCAGCGCAAGCGGACATCCCGGACGCCGAGTTCGCGGCAGATTTCGCACAAGGCCATGCCGGTCAGCAGGGGCAGCGTGGCGATATTGCCGCCCACGCCGTCAGCGGGCAGCACGGCCGACATCCACAGTCCGCCGACGCCGGAAACCCAACGCCGCCCGTGTGTGCCGCGTCCGCCTCGCTGACGTTGGGCGCGGACGACGGTCCACGGCTGACGGTCAGCGGCAAGGTCGCTGGTGGAGTCAAGTTCCTCGTAATCTTCGACGCGCCACATTGATCAGGCGAGCTTGACCAACGGCTGACCCTCAGCCACGCTGTCACCGACCTTGACATACACGGCCTCGATTTTGCCGTCTCCGGCGGCGTTGACGGGGGTGTTCATTTTCATGGCCTCGACGGTGACGACTTCCTCGCCGGCCCTGACGGTCTGGCCGACGCTGACCTTGACAGCGACGACTTTTCCCGCGAGCGGGCTGGGCACGTCACCGGCAGCGGCGGGGGCCGGCGCCTTGGGCGACGGGGCGGCGACGGGCGCGGTCACGGCGACTTGCGACACCGGCGCGGCAACGGGCGCCGGAGCGGCCGGGGCGTCCAGCGCCTCGACCAACACTTCATACGTTTTGCCTTCGACTGTTACTCGTAATTTTTTGCTCATAAATTTTACCTCAGGGCGTGGGATTGGAATATCTGGCGACGGCCTTCCACCGACCATGCCAGCGTGGGTTGCGTGGAATCCTGCCCATCAACCGGATTGATGGACAAAATGCGGTGCGGGCCGCTGATGACGGCGTCAACGGCAGCGGCAATCACGGCGACCAACTCGCCGGGGATGCCGCCACTGTCAGCGGCGGGAAGCGGAGCCAGGGGCGCTGACGGGGACGCCGGCGCGGTCGCGGTCAGCGGGGCGGGCGGCAATTCCGTGATGTTGAGGTGCTCGAATTTTTTGACGAATTCCTCGAATTTTCTGAAGGTGACGGCAATGCTTTGCAACGACTTGGCGATTTGCCAAAACATGACAAAGACGAACGCGATGCCAATCCACCAGATGATGTAAGTAAAGTCGGTCATACGCTTATAGCGGGATGTTGCCGTGTTTCTTGGCCGGGCGCGCCTCGCGCTTGGAGAGCGTGGTGCGCAACGCCAGCGCCAGCACGCCGCGCGTCTCCGCCGGGTCAATCACGTCGGTGACAAAGCCGCGGCCGGCCGCCTCGTACGGGGTGGAGAATTTATCGCGGTATTCCTTGATTAATTCGGCCCGTTTTTCAGCGGGGTTGGCGGCGGTGTCGATTTCTTTTTTGAACAAAGTGCCGACGGCGCCCTCAGCGCCCATGACCGCAATCTCAGCGGTCGGCCACGCGAACACAAGGTCGGCGCCCAAGTCCTTGCTGCACATGGCGAGATATGCGCCGCCGTAGGCTTTGCGCGCGATGAGGGTGATTTTTGGCACGGTCGCGGCGGCGTAGGCGAACAGCATTTTCGCGCCGTGGCGGATGATGCCGCCGTGTTCCTGCGGCACGCCGGGCAGGAAGCCGGGCACGTCCACAAGGTTGACGATCGGGATGTTGAAAATGTTGCAGAAACGGATGAACCGCGCGCCTTTGTCGGAGGAGTCGATGTCCAGCGTGCCGGCTTTCACCGAGGGTTGGTTGGCGATGATACCGGTCACGATGCCGCCGATGCGGGCGAAGCCGACGATGATGTTCCGCGCAAAGCTGGCGTGAACCTCAAGGAACTGTCCGTCGTCCACAATTTTTTTAATCACCGCCTGCATGTCAAGCGGGAGGTTGCCGGCGGCGGGGATGATTTCGTTGATGCTTTCGTCGCGGCCCGTCGGCAGCGGCACGGTCTTGTGCGGCGGGTCGATGAGGTTGTTCGACGGCAGGTAGGACAACAGCAGTTTGCCCAGGTCAATCGCCTGTTGGTCGTTGTCCACGACGAAGTGAACGTTGCCGCTGATGCTGGCGTTGGCGGCGGCGGAGCCGATGTCCTCCATCGTCACGTCCTGGCCGGTGACAGCTTTAATCGCGCTGGGGCCGGTGATGGCCATCGTGGCCTGCCCCTTGACCATAATCAGGAAGTCGGTCAGCGCCGGGGAATAGGCCGCGCCGCCGATGCACGGGCCGGCGATGATGGTGACTTGCGGCACCACGCCGGAGAGCTGCACGTTGCGGTAGAAAATATTGCCGTAGCCGGAGAGCGCCGCGACGCCTTCCTGAATGCGCGCGCCGCCGCTGTCATTGATGCCGATGACCGGGATGCCCGATTTCAGCGCGTAATCCATCGCGTCGCAAATTTTCTTCGCGTGCCGTTCGCCGAGCGAGCCGCCGCCGACGGTGAAATCCTGCGCGAAGGCGGCGACGGGGCTGCCGTTGACGAAGCCCGTGCCCGTCACGACGCCGTCGCTGGGGAAAACTTTTTTCTCCATGCCGAAGTTCACGCAGCCGTGCCGGACGTGCTGCCCGAATTCCTGGAACGTCCCCGCGTCGAACAGCGCGGCCAGCCGGTCACGCGCGGTCATCCAGCCTTTTTTTCGGCGAGCGTCGATTTTGTCCTGACCGCCGGCGAGCAGGGCTTCGGCGCGGCGTTGTTTCAGGGTTTCCAATAATGTTTGGTCAATGGCCATAGGAGATGATGGTTGGGGTTATTTCTTGTCCGTGCAAAATTCCGTCAGCACGCCGCCGGTGGATTTGGGGTGCAGGAAGGCGACCCGTTTGTTATTGGCGCCATCGAAGGGTTTTTCGTTGAGCAGCGTCGCGCCATTGTCAGCGGCCTGTTTAAGCTGACCCTCAAGGTCGTCCGTGTAATAGGCGACATGGTGAAGGCCGCCGCGTCCGCCGTTTTTTTCAATAAATTTGGCAATGGTGCTTTCCGGCGAGGTTGGCTCCAGCAGTTCAATATGCACCTCGCCGATGGTGATGAACGCGGTTTTGACTTGTTGCGACCCGACAGTTTCGATTTTCTCGCACTTCAGGCCGAGGACTTTTTCGTAATACGGCAATGATTGCTCAATGGAAGAAACAGCAATCCCCAAATGGTCGATTTTCGTTAACATAAGCTAGAAAGAAGCTAGCGACTCCCGCCCCGCTGTCAAAATATTAAACAATTTTTTTTAGCGGCGGCACCGGCGCCGCTGACGATGAACTTTGCGCTGGTCATCAGCGCGGCTTGAGTTAGCGTAAAGGGATGACAATGAAATGGGGGCTTGTGTTGCTTGGGTTGTGTGTGAGTGTCAGCGGACTGGCGGAAGACGTCACCGTCAGCGACGTCCCGCCGCGGGGCAAAACCGTGTACATCATCCCCATCCGCGACAATATTGACCCGGCGCTGGTGTACCTCGTCCGCCGCGGTGTCAAGGAAGCCATTGAAGCCAACGCTGACGCTCTCATCCTCAACATGGACACCAACGGCGGGCGCGTGGACAATACGGAGGAGATCATCGCCATTCTCAACAAGTTTCCGCGCCAACACCGGCTTTACACCTATATTAACACCAAGGCGTTCTCAGCGGGCGCGTTCATCGCCTCGGCGACGCGGGAGATTTACATGGCGCCCGGCTCGGTCATCGGCGCCGCCGCGCCCATCCTCATGGCCCCCGGCGGCGCGCAGGAACTGCCGAAGACAGTCGAGGAAAAAATGACCTCCGCCGTGCGCGCGCTCGTCCGCGCCAACGCCCAGCGCCAGGGGCACCGCGCGGAGGTGTTCGACGCGATGGTGGACAAGGACCAAGGGCTGACCGTCAGCGACAAGGAAATCACGCCGAAAGGGAAAATTTTGACGCTGACCAACAACGAGGCGGAAGCGCCATACGGCGAGCCGCCCCAAAATTTGTTGAGCGCGGGCACCAAGGCTGATCTTGACGCCGTCGTCAGCGCCATCGCGCCCGGTCATCCGCTGGTCATCACCGTCGAGCCGACCGGTTTCGAGCAACTCGCTCGGCTCATCGTGACGATTTCACCGCTGCTGCTGGCCGGCGCGATGCTGTGCGGTTACATTGAGTTCAAGACGCCCGGCTTTGGCGTCTTTGGCATCGGCGCCGTTATTCTCGCCGCAATTTATTTTCTCGGCCATTACATCGCCGGTTTGTCAGGCCACGAAAACGCCGTCATCTTCACCATCGGCATGGCGCTGCTGGTGGTGGAATTATTTGTCCTGCCCGGTCACATCATCCCCGGCATACTTGGCGCGGGCCTGGTGTTCTACGCGCTGCTCAATGCGATGGTGGACAACTATCCGTCCGACTCCGTGCTGCCCAGCCTGCCGCAGCTTGCGCTGCCGCTGAAAAACCTCACACTGGCCCTCATCATCAGCGCGGCCGGCATCATCCTGCTCGCCAAAATTTTCCCCAAAACCCCGCTCTACGCCACACTGGTGCTGACCGGGGTGAACCCCGGCGCTGACAGTCACACGCGCGGCGCCCCCAACATCGGCGCGCGCGGCACGGCGCTGACCCCGCTCCGGCCCGCCGGCGCCGCCGACTTCGGCGACGGCCCCGTTGACGTCCTCACCCAAGGCGCGTTCATCAAAGCCGGCGTCACTGTCAGCGTCATCAAAGTTGAGGGAAACATTATCACCGTGGAGGCCGCATGACCCTCATCATCAGCCTCATCCTCGCCGCCCTGCTGCTGTTCACGGCGGAAATCTTCCTCCCCGGCCTCATCGCCGGCGCCCTCGGCGCGCTGTGCCTCATCGGATCAGTCATCGCGGCCGGTTGCGAATACGGCGCGGGAACGGGCGCGCTGCTCCTCACCGCCGAAGTCGCCGGTTGCGCGGCGCTGTTCATGTGCTGGATGAAATTTTTTCCCGACTCCCCGCTCGGAAAAAAATTCAGCCTCCACCAACCCCCGCCGCAAACCAGCGTCCCCGCGCACCACGCCGCCTTGCTAAACGCTGACGGTGAGACCATCACCCCCCTGCGCCCCGCCGGCGCCGCCACCATCAGCGGACGGCGGCACGACGTCATCGCCGAGGGACAATTTATCCCCGCCAACACACACATTAAAGTTGTCAAACTCGAAGGCGCGTGTATCGTGGTAAGGAAAATTTAACCAAACAGAAAGCAAACTCATGTC
>JAITHY010000044.1 GCA_031279715.1 Verrucomicrobiales bacterium
GGGCGACCTGGAGAAAAGAATGCTCACGGACAAAAGCATCAAGGAGAGCAAAATCAAAAAACTGCGGGAAGACGCGGCCAAACTGATGGAACCGGAAAACACCGCGAACGAGGCGTACCGCGAAGCCATCCGCAAATTCATCCGCGCAGGGTGGCCGACCGATCCCCAAGGTGATTTTTACAAGGTGGACCGTCCGCTGACCACGTACCAGTTTTTCATTCCGAGAATGTCAGCGGACGAGGCGCCTGCGGCGTTCAAGGTGTCGAATTTAGTCAAGCCGCGGCGGTGGATTATCGTCTATCGCGGGGCGTTCACCGCGCCGGAAACAGGGCGTTTTCGTTTCGTCGGTTTGTGCGACGACATTTTGGTGGTGAGCCTCAAAAACAAACTCGTGCTGGACGGCTCGCTGGCCCAGTTAACCAATGAATGGCCCCGCGAATCCATCGGCAAAGCGTGGGCGCACCATAACTCCTCCCCAAGCCTGCACGCCGGCAGTTGGTTCCAACTGGAAGCGGGACAAACTTATCCGCTGAACGTGTTGATTGGCGAGCAGCCGGGCGGGGTGTTCTACGCCTATTTGCTGATTGAAAAATCGGGGGAAAAGTACGATTCCCGCGCCCAAAACTCCGGCAAACTGCTGCCCGTCTTCCAACTCGCGCCAACAAACATGCCGAGAGGGTACGAGGTGGAAAACACCGCCCCGGCCGTTCCCAAGCAGCAATTCATTTGCCAGTAAAAGTTTTTTAACAAGAGGCTTGAAAGTTGCCAAAATTTCCGGCAACATGTCCGCCCCTTGGATTAACCCCATGGAAACACAACGGGCTGTAGCGCAGTTTGGTAGCGCGCTTGTTTCGGGTACAAGAGGTCCCGAGTTCAAATCTCGGCAGCCCGATGGTCAGCGGCCAGTTTTTTCATCACATCATCCGGAGTCACCGCATCCAGACAAATATACGCCGGTTGCTTGCAATAATCCAAACACGGGCGGAACCGGCAAACATCTTTTTGGATCACGCGATGCTCATTGCCGTACGGCGCGAACCACTCCGCATCCTGCGCACTGAAGATGGTGTACACCCGCTTGCCCAGGGCGGCCGCGGCATGCACGGGAAACGAATCGTTGCCCAATATCACATCCACACGCGATAGCACGGCGAAAAACTCCCTCAGCCCGCGCGACTGCCACGCCAGGCACCACGGTGAACTCACCGCTGGCAAATTATTTTTCCCGCTGTCCGTGACAATTACCGCGCTGTCGTTGTCCCGCAAATATTTGTCAATCACCGCGGCAAAATGCTCGCGCGGCCAGCGGCGGCTGGCGTTGCGCGCGCCAGTGTGCACCATCAACACCGCGCGACGCTCCGCACGCGCCCGCGACAAAAAATTGTTCACCGCCAGCGGCACCTCACCGTCAGCCATGAACCACGGGAATTCATCACGCCACGGCACCGCCAACGTTTCCGCCAACTGCCGCCACGATTTCCATTGGGCGCGCGTCGGCTTGCCTCGTTCCAGTTCGCGCGTCAACCATTCGCTGCCGCTGACCCGTTGCCAGAGGCGCGCCACCAGCCGGGCGGACAGCACCTTCACCCGCCGCCACCGCAAATAGGCCGGCGACCAAATATTTTGGTCATCGGTGCGAAAACCCACACGTTCAGCGGCGCCGCTGTGCACCATCAAGCATTGAATCCGCGGGTCAGGCAAAATAGACGCCGCCACTTCCGGCCGCAACGCCCGCATCTGGCGGATGCATTCGCTGATTCCGATTCCGTTGCCACGCCAATCACGCCAGAACGGTTGGTAAACCAGTGTCTCCATTTCCGGCAAACAGACGGAATATAATTCCGCCACGTTTGGCGAGCAACACACGACCACGCGATAGCGTTCCAACGCGCCGCGCAAAAACGGCAGGCTCAGTATTCCGTCGCCGAGTTGATAAAACTCAAAAACCAGCAGCACGGGCTTGGTCTTCACCGCAGGCGCTGACACCGCCAAGTCACCGTCAGCGGTCCGGTTGAAGCGCCGCCTCCCGGTCAGCGGGTGCCGCTTGAAACGCTGGTAAACCGCGCCGATTTCGTCCAGCCAACACCGTCGGTTGTAACGTTCAAGCAACACGTTGAACGCCCCCCCCCCCGCAGTGTGTTCCAGTTCCGGCCTGGAAAACAAGGTCTCCATTTGCGCCGCCAGTTGCGCCTCATTCCCCGGCGGGCAACGCCAGCCAGTCACGCCATGGTCAATCAACTCCGCCAGTCCGCCGATGTCATGGACAATCGGCGCGCGCCCGTTGGCCCAGGCCTCCAGCACCACCATGCCAAACGGCTCGTACCAAACGGACGGCACCACGGAAAACAGGCTTTTCGCCCAAATTTCCCGCTGTTCTTGCCTGGACAAAAAACCGGTGAATACCACCTCGCGCAGGTGATGGTCAGCACAATAACGTTGCAAGGCGGCGCGCTCCGGCCCGTCGCCAACGATGAATAATTTTCGTCCGCGCGGCGCCAGCAGCCGCCATGCGCGCAACAACACATCCACGCCTTTTTCTGGCGACAGCCGCCCGACAAACAGGGCATGGCGGGCCTGTGAAAAGTCGACGGGCGGACAATCCGGCTCGTAAAAATGCCGGATAACGCTGATGTTCTCGCGCGGGATGCCCATTTTGACATGCTCTTCTTTTTGGAACTCGCTGATGGCGATCCAATGCGCCACCCGCTCAAACAGCTTTGAGCGAATGCTGGCAATAATCGCCCCCATGTATCCGCTCTGCCAGCGGCTGTGATGCCAACATTTGGTCAAAAAAGCCGAGGTAAAATTTCCGGTGATGCACCGCTGGCAAAGCTGTCCGTGATTCAGGTAAAAGCCGTTGACACAAGACAAGCGATAATTGTGCAAATAATGGACAATCGGCACCTGCAGTTCAAACGCCACGCGGTACGCTGACGGTGACATGGCGGGGAAGACATTGTGCACCAGCCACACGTCGAATTTCCCCTCCCGCTGACGATGAGCCAGCCGCGCGGCGATTTCCCGGTTATATAAAAATGCCGGCAATTCCGCCCAAGGAATCTCGTTCCGTCCCCGCAACAATTCCCTGATTCCGTAGGAAAAATCCTCAACCTCGTAAAGCTGCCTCAAAGCTGTCCCTATCCTGCTGACACACCCCTCTTCTCCTCCAAACAAGAGATAACGATTAAAAAGCTGCAATATGCGCAGCCGGTTCATTGGAGTTTTCCTCGGAGTACCTCGCGGCTAATCATCAGGCGCAATTTTTTCCCACCGAGGCGCCCAACCGTCTTGGCCAGTACCACGCCATTCCAGAACGTAATCAGCGCATACCTCACGGTCAGCCAGCGCCAGCCGAAAGTTACGAAAAATCTCCGGTATGCCGCGCCCAAACAATACCAGTTAAACCAGTTCCTGATTTCGTGGGAAACGAGATAGGCCATGTTTTGCAAATGGAAACAGAACTTGGCGAAGTGCGTCGCTGACATTGAACCATCGTGCGTCCCCGGCGGATAGAGGTGCGGAATGATGGTCAGCGTATCCAAAACCCCGCCGTGCGAGAGGCACAGCCGCATGGAAAATTCCAAGTCCTCCCCATGCATCCAAAAATCAGCGCGGTGCAAACCAGACTCCCTGACAGCACGGCTTTTCACCAGAAAGGAAACGCCCACGCACCAGCGAATCGGCGCCAGTCGGGCGCCAAAATAATCGCGCACCTCACGCGGCGAACGGAAGGTCTTGCGAATTTTTCTGGGAACCAGTTTGACCGTGTCCGGCAGGCCGAACAACTTGCCCTCAGAGGTGACGCAAATCGGAGCGACGATGGCCGCCGCCGTCTGAGCGTCAGCGTCCAGCAATTGTTCAAGGGTGGCGGGCGTCGGCGCGGCGTCGTCGTCCATAACCCAAAAATGGGACACTTGCGCACCCCATTCCTTGAACGAATATTCCTCGCCAGTCTTCAAAGCCGCGCCGCAACCTTGGTTCCCCGGAAGCGGCAGGTAGCAAAACCGGACTCCGCGGCTCTCCACCAGCGCTTTAATGTCATCCTCAGCGGCATTGTCCACCACCACCACCGCTGACAGTGACCTGGTCTGCGCGACGAGACAATCCAGACAACGCTTCAATTCATCGAAACGCCGGTAAGTGGCAATCAATGCGACGACAAATTCATTTTTTCCAACATCCATGCTTCCCCTCATATTTTCCAATTAAACCGTCCGCGCCAAATGGACGTTGGCCGCGCCACGTTGAAATTTTTTCTGGCTTGTACATCATCTCCCGTGTAAATCCGGTATGCAAACGGTTTTTCAAAATAACAACCCGCCAGCAATTTTCTCAACCGGTGCGCAATCACCCACAGCGTGGAAAAATGGCGCAACACAGGCATCGTATTTTTCATGCGCTCCCCCTCCGCCAGCGCGTTGGGGCGCAAATTCATATTTTCACCGGTGTCAGCGAACGCTGTGGTGTAACCCCGCAGCACCTTCATTTTCAAGCCCGCTTTGATAGCCTCCAACACCCAGACTACATCGCCCAAATCACGCCACTCGGAGTTAAAAAACAATTGGTGTTGCTCCAATACACGCCGGCGGAAAAACATGGCGGCGGTCAGTGTGTTCAAATGGCAAATGGTGGTGTGGACGCGTTGCGGAACCACCACGCGACGGCTGCATAAATACCCGCCGACGCTGTCAGTCACCACCGCGTCGGCGAAAATGATATCAACCTCAGTGTCAGCGGCGAACGCCGCCGCCACACGCTCCAGAGCGCCGGGCAAATATTGCTCATCGCAATTAATGTAAGCGCAAACATCACCGTCAGCGCGGCGCAGGCCTTTATTGACGGCATCGTACATGCCGCGGTCTTTTTCTGAAAACAGCCGGAACGAATAACGCTCACTGTCAGCGGGTGGAAAAATCGCCGCGATACCGTCTGTCCCGCCATCTTGCACGATGTGCGCGACGCTGATGATGGGCGACGCCTGATCTCTGACCGAGGCGACACAACGTTTCAACCAGTCCACTTGCTTAAAGCTCGGAGTGATGATGGAAAATTTCATGATGTTGTCGGTTGCTCATTGCCAGCGGCTTTCGCAGACTTTAATTCCTTGGCGTGCTCATAAATCAGCCAAGTCAGCGCTGACAGGATGCACATGTGCGGCAACATGTGTTGGAAGGCGCCACTCACCGCGAAAAAAGAGGCAAAGGACGATCCCAAGGACACCACCACCCATACAAAAACGGGAGGCAATTTCCTTCGTGGAAAACAAAAAAAACTTTTGCCAAGCAAGTGACAGTTGACAAAAAACAAAAGAATAAAAATTCCTCCTCCCGTCACACCAACGGTATCATACAAACTAATCCAGCCAATATGAAAGTCCTTCCGCAGCACAAACCCTTTGTGAAAATCGTAATCTGTCATATTGTAGGAACGAATACCTCCGCCTTGGTCCAAGGCATACAAATCGCTTTTCTTATAATTAAACCCATTGCCAAGCAGCGGGCTTTTGTGCAAATATTCCTTCACGTAAATATCCTTGATTATCTTTCGAAAATCATTGGAAGACTCACTTGAATTTACCACTACCGCGTCCCAGCGCCCCGGCACAAATGAAATGGCTCTTTGCATTGACAGTGGCAGATCAAAAAAATTACCCTGGCCAACAGCCAAAAAGCCAACGGTGAGCACGCCTAAAAGACCCATCCAAACACTCCTGATTCCAAGGGAAAGAAAAGCGCCGATAGAGGCTATACACACAAATGCGAACACCGAACTGCGAAATCCACTTC
>JAITHY010000050.1 GCA_031279715.1 Verrucomicrobiales bacterium
CATCGGGTTGATGATGGACATGACTGCGCGTGACTTGGAGCGGGTGATTTATTACGAGGATTACATGGTTGTTGACCCCGGCAACACGCCGTTGGAGGCGAAACAGCTGCTTAGCGAGACCGAGTACCGCGAGGCGCAAGATCAATACGGCGACACGTCATTCTCAGCGAAGATGGGCGCGGAGGCGATTCGTGATTACATGAAGAAAATGGACCTCGCTGAGATTGCCGCCGAGTTAGAGGTGTCACTGGCAGCGACCAAGAGCAAGCAACTCCGCAAGAAAATTTCCAAGCGTTTGAAATTGTCGCAAGGTTTCGCCAGCAGCGGCAGCCGGCCCGAATGGATGATTTTGGAAATTCTGCCGGTCATTCCGCCGGATTTGCGTCCGCTGGTGCCGCTGGAAGGCGGGCGGTTCGCCACGTCCGACTTGAACGATTTGTACCGCCGCGTCATCAATCGCAACAACCGGCTCCGTACGTTGCTGTCGTTGAAGACACCGGAGGTCATCATCCGCAATGAGAAACGCATGTTGCAGGAATCCGTTGACGCGCTGATGGACAACGGACGGCATGGTCGTCCGGTTCAGGGCGCGGGTAATCGTCCGCTGAAGTCATTGTCTGACATGCTTAAAGGCAAAACCGGGCGCTTCCGCATGAACTTGCTCGGCAAGCGCGTGGATTATTCAGGACGCTCGGTCATTGTCATCGGCCCCGACTTGAAATTAAACCAGTGTGGTTTGCCGAAAAAAATGGCGCTGGTGTTGTTCGAGCCGTTCATCATCCGCCGCTTGAAGGAAATGGGCTATGTCCACACTGTCCGCAGCGCGAAGAAAATGATTGAGCGCCGCGAAGCCATCGTATGGGATATTTTGGAAGAGGTCACTCTGGGGCATCCTGTGTTGCTGAACCGCGCGCCGACGTTGCACCGTCTGTCTGTACAGGCGTTCGAGCCGGTGCTTATTGAAGGCTCCGCCATCCGTATTCATCCGCTGGTGTGCACGGCTTACAACGCTGACTTTGACGGAGACCAAATGGCTGTGCACGTCCCGCTGTCGGTCGAGGCGCAATTGGAGGCTCGGATTTTGATGCTCGCGCCGAACAATATTTTCGGCCCCTCAAACGGCAAGCCGATTACGACGCCGTCGCAGGACATCACACTCGGCTGCGGTTTCCTGACCGCCAATTCCCGCCCAGCCTTGCTCAAGCAAAAGGAAGGCAAGCGCAAGTGCGTCATGGAGGACGACACCGAAGTGTTGTTCGCCATGGACAGCGGCGTTGTCCGTTTGCATGATGTGGTGGTATTGAAAAATCCTGACTACGGACACGACACTTTCTTTGGCGACAAGAGCAGCAAGTTCATTGAGACCACGCCGGGGCGTGTTATTTTCAACCAAGTGTGGCCGAAAAAGCTCGGTTTCTTTAACAAAAAATGCGGCAAGAAACAACTCGGCGAAATCATCAGCCGGTGTTATCAAATTTGCGGTCACGATGTCACGGTCAGCGTGCTTGACGCGATGAAGCAAATCGGCTTCCGCTACGCGACCAAGGCGGGCATTTCCATTGGCATGGATGACATGATAATCCCGGACGAGAAAAAAGGACTCGTCGAGAAAGCCGCGCAACAGGTCGGCACCGTTGAAAAACAATACATGATGGGGGCCATCACTGACGGTGAGCGTTACAACAAGATTGTTGATATTTGGACGCAAGCCACCGAGGATGTCTCGAATGTCGCCTTCCGCGCGCTTGAACACAATCGCGGCAAGGAGGAAATCAATCCGGTGTTCTTGATGGTCGACACGGCTGCTCGTGGCAATCGCAACCAGGTGCGTCAGCTTGCCGGTATGCGCGGCTTGATGGCCAATCCGTCCGGGGAAATCATTGAACAGCCTATCGTCGCCAGCTTCCGCGAAGGGTTGTCGGTGTTGGAATATTTCATCTCCACACACGGCGCGCGCAAAGGTCTCGCTGACACTGCGTTGAAGACCGCCGACTCCGGTTACATGACACGCAAACTCGTTGACGTGGCGCACGATGTCTTTGTCACCGAACAAGATTGTGGCACAGTCAAAGGCATTTGGGTTGAAGCCGTGTATGAAGGCGAGGATGAAGTGGTCAGTCTCCGTCAGCGTATTTATGGCCGCGTCAGTTGCGACGACATTATTGACCCTGTGAGCGGTCAGGTTGTGGTCGCTGCCAATGAGTTGATTGACGAAAAGAAAGCCGCTGCCATTGAAAAACTGGGACAGGAGCGCGTTCGCATCCGTTCGGTGCTGACGTGCGAAACCCGCCGCGGCATTTGCGCGAAGTGTTACGGCTTGAACCTGGCCACCAACCAATCCGCCAAACTCGGCGAGGCCGTCGGTATCATCGCCGCGCAATCCATCGGCGAACCTGGCACGCAGTTGACGATGCGGACATTCCACATCGGCGGCACTGCGTCGCAGATTTTCAAACAACCGCAAATCAAGGCGCGTAATGACGGTGTGGTGAAATACACCGATTTGCGCGTGGTGGAAAACACCGAGGGCCACTACATCGCCCTCAACAAGAGCGGCACCATCACCATTCACGCCGCGGATGGACGTGAGTTGGAACAATATTCCGTCGTGGTGGGATCGGTCATCAGCATCGCTGACGGTGGGAAAGTCAAAAAAGGGCAGGTATTTGTTCAATGGGATCCGTATAATGTTGCGATCTTAACGGAAAAAAACGGCAAGATAGAATTTCGGGACATCATCGAGGGCGTGACCATGAAGCACGAAGTCGATGAAACGACCAAACTGGTCGGCACCGTGGTCACCGAGCACAAGGAAGACTTGCATCCGCAAATTGTCATCGTCGGCAAGGATGGCAATCCGGTCGCGGCTTACTCCATTCCCTCCGGCGCGCACATTGAGGTCAAGGAAGGCCAGCACATCAAGGCGGGCCAGCGTCTGGCCAAGACTCCGCGCAAGGTTGCCAAAACCAAGGACATCACCGGCGGCTTGCCGCGCGTGGCGGAATTGTTTGAGGCTCGCAAACCCAAGGATGCCGCCGAAATCGCCAAGATTGACGGTGAAGTCCATCTCGCCGGCACCAGCCGCGGCAAGAAAATGGTCATCATCAAAGACAAAGAATCGGGCATGGAGGAAGAGCATGAAGTGCCGTTGTCCAAACACCTGATTGTATTCCAAGGCGACATCGTGAAAAAAGGCCAGCAGTTGACCGAAGGTCCTGTTGTTCCGCACGAAATTCTTGAAGTTTGCGGACCGCAGGAATTGCAGGAATACCTCGTCAACCAAGTGCAGGAAGTTTATCGTTTGCAGGGGGTGGAAATTAACGACAAACACATTGAGTGCATTGTCCGGCAGATGCTGCGCAAGGTCAAGGTCAGCGAATCGGGCGACACCTCGTTCCTGTGGGCCGACCAAGTTGACCGCCTCGCGTTTGAGGAGGAAAACCGCCGCGTGGCAAACAAGGGAGGCAAGCCCGCCGAGGCTTCGCCCGTG
>JAITHY010000055.1 GCA_031279715.1 Verrucomicrobiales bacterium
GTTCCGGCGCGCGCTGACGGCGCTGCGGAACGCGATTAACGGCTGGTTGCGCGGGCGGCACACGCTGACGGACGCGGACATCATGGAAATTTTGCGGAGGTCGAACGAGTATGTGCAGAACGGCGCGGCGGGCTTGACAGAGGGTGGTAAATTTGGTAGCATGGAAAGTGATGAGCAAGCCAAAGCCAGCCAAAGAGCAGACCATCGCGGAAGTCTTCGAGGAGACGTGGGGCGAGGCGGGGAGAATCGGAGTGGCGAACGCGCGGAAGATGACCTTCGAGGAAAGGGCGGCGCAATTAGCCCGCAACACTTCCTTGAATCCTACCGCGCGGAAGACGCCGCATTAGAATTTGGCGACGGCAATTTGGGGCAGGAATACGCGCTCTACAATCTGGCGCGAAAAAACGGCTGGCTGGTTTCCGACGAGCGCCTCAACCAGCTCAAACAAAACGAACACCCGGGCGGCATGGAACACCGCATTTTTATTGACCGCGCCAACGAACGAATTTACAAACTGACCCGTCCGGGGCGGTGGGGTGTGACGGGCAGTCCGCAGGAATATCTCGAAAGCATCACCGCGTTCGCGCAAGCCGCGCCGTTTTTGGTGTGGAACCGAAAATGGTCACGCAAGGAACGGCGGGCGGCGCAACAGGAATTCTTGGAGTATTTCAAAAAGGTGGACGCTCCGGTGATGGAGGTCGGCGCTGACGGCGGCACGTTCAAGCGCGGCGCGCGCGGCGGCGAGCGAATGTTGAACACGGAAGGCTACTCGCCCGCCGCGCAAGAACTCATCAAGCTGTGGCAGCAAACCGCGCAAGACATGCACGTCAAAAACCGCGCCAACCGCCTCGTGGTGTGGGACGCAAAGGAGGGCCGCTTCCGTCCCATCGGCAGCGTCGCCAATTATTTTCCGCGCACGTTGAAACCGGAAATCCGGCGGCTGTTGCAAGACCCGACGAATAATAAAAAACTGTTTGACCAGGTGGTTGCGGAACTCATCAAGGGCGGCTACATCAAGTCGGCAGGCGAGGCGTTGAAGTTTTTGAACTCGAAGTTCAGCGGCAGTTCGTCGTTCGATTATTTCTCCAACATCGAGACGGCGCGGGAGACGCCGCTGCCGACGATGATGTATGACTACAGCTTCGACGCGGCGCGGCGTTATATGATGTCGTGGTGCGAGCGCATGGGGCAGATTGAGGCTTACGGTCGCCAACGAGCACGTCAAGAGCACGCTGACGGAGGTGTTGAAGGCGCTGGGACGGGCGGTAAACTCCGGCTTCCTGTCCAATCTCGGCACGCTGATGCGGAACATCAGCAGCAACGAAATTTTGTCCGTCACGCTCACAGCTCGCAATGCGCTGATTGCCGGCCAATCGCTGTTGAGCGGCAACGTCAGCGACGCCAAACTGCAAGCGCGTTATGCGCGAAACATCGCCGCCGGCTTGTTCACGAGTAGATTTTGGAACCCCGCCTACCGCCATGTCGCCGACGAGGTGCTGCCGGCGGAGTTGTTCAGCGACAGCAGTCTCGCCAAAGGCTTTGAGTTTGACAGCGACGGCGTGTGGGAATTCTTGAAAGAGGGCAACCTCGGCGGGGCGAAGGACGCCGCGCTGCAAGCGTTGAAGAAAGGTTTTGTTCCCGGGCTGGTGCTGAACCTGACCCGCTACGGCCAAGTGGACATCCGCGCCAAACAGCGCATCGCCTACGCTGCCTACCGCGCCTACGCCTCAACGCTGGCGGACGCGGCGGGCGTCAAGGGAGCGACGCGGAAAGAGTGGATGAAGAACACCATGCTCCGGCTCGCCAAGGACAATCCCAATTTGCACCGCGAGGCGATGAACACCGCGCGGCTGTGGCTGATGGATTACGACAACGTGCCGGTGTGGATTAACAGCGCGCGCGGCGGGACATGGCTTTGAGTTGTTTCCAATCGCTTATGCTCAGTCTCTTTCTTTAGTACTTAGACTCTTAAATAGGGTGTCGTTTTAATAGATAAAATTAATATTGCCTAATCGGAGTATTGTTGTAATATGATTGACGTTATGTCCATTACTATTGTTAAAAGAATACAGGAGTTGAAAAAACTCGAAACCACTGCTGCCGAACTCAAGGCAACTATCGAAATCGAACGCGTCAAAGAACTCGTCGCCCTACCCGCCATGTACGGCTACGACACCCTCGCCACGTTCATCAAAGCCTTGAAGGAGGCATCCGGTAAATCCTCCAAGGTTCATACTGGCAACCCCAGGCGTGCCGGACGTCCCGACAAGGAGCAACTCAAAGCCGCCATTCTTGCCGATCAATCCTACGAGCAAATCGCGCAACAATTCACTATCTCCAAACCATATTATTACTCACTACGCTCCAAATACAAAAAGCTTTCTCCTGCCAAACATCAGCGCAAACGTGTGAGAAAACCCATTACTCCCGAACTTAAGGAGGAAATCATCGCTGCTGTTCGTGCCGGATTAAGTGGCGGGAAAATCAGCAAACAAACTGGCGCCTCCATCTCCACCATTCAAAAGATCAAGAAAGAATCCGGCTTGGTCAAAGCCCAGACCGAAAAACAGGCCTACGATATTGGGCGAGTTTCAACCAGTCATGGCTGGTTGTTTTTCACTATGACCGGTACGTTGATGATGACGTACCGGTCATTATGTGCTGGGAAAGATGGTGATGTCATTGTCAGCGACTTGCGCGCCGAGGTCGAGGATGTAAGCGGGGTTTTCCATGTTGGAAAATTTTGTGTCCCAGCCACTGAGTTTACCCCAGTCATAGGTTCCATTTACCAAGTTTTCAGGCTCTTGTCAGTATCGTTGATGTCAGTGATGAAAGGCCACATTTTGCTAGTGGCGCTGCAGCTGTTGTACAAGGCGCTGACGCATTGGGCGCCTTGGGTTTCCTTGTTGCAACTAAATTGGACGGACAGATACTGTTTTGATTTTTGATGCCGCCGCATCTTATGCAGTTGCAATAATGCGATAACTTCCAACTCACCACTGGTGATGACATTTTTGATCATGTGTCGCATGGTTTTGACATGCGCATTGGCTTTCAACGCGAGCCGTTTTTGAGTCGGACAGCGAATCAAATCCTCATTATCAGCGCGTTGCCTGTGCTTTTTGAATGCTCATAAACCCAAGTCGTGGCTTCGTGGCTCATTGCACACCCTCCAATAAACGGTTGATGCAACAGAAAAATGCGGTGACCATCAGCGTGATTTTGCTACCGGAATTTGCTACCCGCGCTGGCTGGTGATGGCGACACACCATCAGAATGTTGATAAACAAAGGAAAAAAATGAGCGGGCGAAGGGATTCGAACCCTCGACATCAACCTTGGCAAGGTTGCACTCTACCAACTGAGTTACGCCCGCGTTAACGAATTGAGTAATGAAAATACGCGATTCACCGATCTTGCACAAGACTTTTTTTTAATTTTTTTTCGACATCGCCATGGGGATGGCTTAGCATCTTGGTTTGTTATGAGTTTACCAATCAAATCCGCCGACTGTTGCCTGTTTTCCGAAATCTCCCTTGGGGAAGTTATGCTTCGCCTGGACCCGGGTGATACGCGCATTCGCACAGCACGGGGATTTCGCGCTTGGGAAGGCGGCGGAGAATATAATGTGGCGCGCGGGTTGCGCAAATGTTTTGGTTTGAAAACAGCGGTGGTAACGGCACTGGTGGATAATGAGGTGGGACGGTTGATTGAGGATTTGATGTTGCAAGGGGGCGTGTCGACGGATTGGGTCAAGTGGCTGGCTGATGATGGCATCGGACGCTCGGTGCGCAACGGATTAAATTTTACAGAGCGCGGCTTTGGCGTGCGTGGCGCTGTCGGAGTGTCGGACCGTGGGAATAGCGCGGCGTCAAAATTGCGTCCGGGGGAGGTAGATTGGGAGCATATTTTCGGGCACTTGGGCGCGCGGTGGTT
>JAITHY010000178.1 GCA_031279715.1 Verrucomicrobiales bacterium
ATCAGCACCTTTTGCAAAATGTCGGCGAGCAAGACCAGTTCATGGTCCGTGCAGGCGGTGAAGTTGGCGCGCTGCTGCCGGGGCATAATCGTCACCTCAAACATGAAACGGCTGGCAAACGGGCAAAACGCCCCGTACCCCGCGTTTTGAAATACAAGCCGTTCACCCGACTTAAGCTCCGCCTGCAAGATATCCTCGAACAAATTGCGGTCTTTCTGCGCGTAATATTTCTTTGCCGCGTCGAGTTTTTCGCGAATGTTCATCGGTATCACAGGCAACGCGATGATTTGCGAATGGGCGTGTCGCATTGACGCGCCCGCCAGCATCCCCACATTTTTGAACGCGAACAAATAACGGAACCGCGTGTCCCTCGTCAAATCCGCCAGCCGTGTGCGGTAGGCCTTTAAAACATTGACGATGTTCTCCAGCGACTGTTGTTCCAGCTCGACATCGGCCCGCGGCGTTTCAATCACCACCTCATGCGCGCCCACACCACTCATCTTGTCGTACAAGCCAACCGCTTCCTTGTGCAGCTCCCCCTCCACCCGCAATGCCGGGAAGCTGTTGGGCACCACGCGCACTTTCCAACCGGGGTGATTGGCCGCGCTGCCTGCCTCGCGAATGGCGTACACCTCCGGCGGTGTGTAGGACTCGTTTCCTTCAAGGAACGGATCCGGTCCATTGGCATCCTCCTCCAACGAATGTGTATTATATTGCAAAGGACGCCGCAGACGTTCCGGGCTGAACACCACCCAGCGGTACACGACTCCGTCTTTTCTAATCTCAGGCATAAATTACTTCAGCGTTTTGTAAACCCGCTCATACTCGGGAACACGCCGCTCCCAGGAGAAATCCTGCCTCATCCCCGCCATCTGCATTTCCTTCCAACGCTTCCGGTCTCCAAATAACTCCAGCGCGCTGACCGTGGCCTCAAGGAAACTCTCCGGGTTGTGCCCGCTGAACGTGAAACCCGTGCGCCCATGCTCCACCGAGTCGCCAAGTCCGCCGACCTTCCGCACCACCGGTACCGTGCCGTAACGCATGCTGTAAAACTGGTTCAACCCGCACGGCTCAAAACGCGAGGGCATTAAGAAAATATCCGCACCCGCCTCAATGCGGTGCGCCAGTTGCTCGTCAAAGCCGATGCGGGCGGCGACTTGACGCGGATATTGCTTGGCCAGCTTCCGAAGCGCCTCCTCATACTGCGCGTCACCCGAACCCAGCGCCACCAAACCCACGCCGCGGCTCAACAACTCCGGCAGCGCCGCCAATATCAACTCAATCCCCTTCTGCTCCGTCAGCCGTGAAATAAGCCCCAGCAGCGGCCCCTCCGCCAAGCCAAACTCCCTCAGCAACGCTTCCTTGTTCTTCCGTTTTCCCGCCGTCACCCGCCGCGCGTCATAGTTGGCGACCAGCCACGGGTCAGTCGCCGGATTCCATAAGTCCGTGTCTATGCCGTTTAAAATCCCGGTCAGCACTGATTGTTTCAGCGCTCCGTTCACACCGCAGCCGTATTGCTCCGTCAGGATTTCCCGCGCATAGCCGGGGCTGACCGTGGTCACCGCGTCAGCGAACAGGATGCCGCCCTTGAGCAGGTTCATCCGCCCGTAATATTCCAGTGCATGCGGCTTGAAATAAAAGCCAGCCAGCCCCGTCAGCGCAAACTCCGCCGCGGGAAACACACCTTGGTAGGCGAGGTTGTGAATCGTCAGCACCGTCTTGAACGGCAGCCGCGCCTCCTTCACCAGCAACGGGATGAGCGCCGCCTGCCAGTCGTTGACGTGCAGCACTTCCGGGCGCGGATTCAGCATCCCGGCCAGTTCCATCACGGCGTGGCAATAAAAAATGAACCGTGGCGCATTGTCAAAATAATCCTCGCCGTTCACCCCGTACAAATTTTCCCGGTCAAAAAACTCATCCCGCTCAATGGCGAACACCGTCACCCCCTCGCGCGACACGCCTTGCCAGACTCGCGCTGACAATGAGCGCCGGCCAAGCTCCACGCTCAGCGTCAGCGGAGTCCGTTGCAATTCCTTCAGCGAGGCGCGCAAGCGGCGGTACAACGGCAGCGCCACCGCCACCCCATGTCCGCGGGCGCGCAACGCGGCTGGCAACCCGGCCAAAACATCCCCCAGTCCTCCGGTTTTCGCATACGGCGTCAGTTCACTGGCGGCGAATAGAATGTTCATGGGCAACAGGCTATCAGAGCGCGGTTGGAGTGCCAGCGAATTTAGCGGGGCTTGACCATCGGGTAGACTCGCGCCACCCAGATGGCTGGCGCCTTTTAAAATTGATAACGATACCCGCCCGTCAGACCCCACGGCTGCGTGTATTTCTCGCCAAACTCCGCCTCGTAGTCGAGGTGCAACTGGCTGTGCTCGTCTATTTGGAAAATCAAGCCGCCTCCCACTTCCACCTTCGCGCCGTCGCTGCTGGCGCGCAGGGTTTGGACGCCGTTGCTGATGTGCCCGCCGCTGCTCGCCTCGCCGACGCCGCTGAGTTTGAGATAAGTTTGCAGCAGTTGGGCGCCGGATAATTTCACAGTACGTCCACCCACCACGCCAACGCGAAACTCCACGGCGTCCAAATCGCGCGTGCCGATGTTCAAGCTGCCGTGTTGAAAATCCTTCGCCAGCAGGTGCATATAATTCAACTGCGCTTGCGGTTCAATAAACCAGCCGCCGCCAAAGTTGAAGCGCTTGCCCACTTCCACGCTGCCGCCGATTTCCATGTTGGAAAAACTCGCGCGCGCCATGCTGCCCGCCACCGGCGCGCTCGTTTTGTTGTCAATCATCGCGCCCTTCAGCGTCGCGTCCACGTACCAGCCGGCGGTGTTCCACCAGCTGGCGTACAAGCCGCCGTGATAGCCGGTCAACTCCGCCTTGACGCCGCCGGTTTTGAAATCCGCCTGGCTGCCGCCGAAACCCGCGTACACGCCGGTGAGCAGCGTGTTGCGCGCATCCAGCCGCCATGCGTGGTCGGTGCCGGCGTCGCTGCCGTACACGATTTGGTCGTACGCCATGCCGCTGACTTTGCGCCCGATGTTCAGCTGGCTCCCGTGGGCGCGCAGCCAAATGTTCTCAATAAACGATTTCGACAACCGTTGCTCCGGCGCTGACGGTGACGCCATCGCATTCTGGCCCGACCGCATCTTGATGCCCATGTCGGCGAACATTTGGTCTATGCGCCGCCTCCACTCGTCATCATCAGCCGCCGTGTCTTCCTCCGCGGGCGTGAGGCTCAGCCGGACATCGCCCATGCGCTTGCGCAAGCTGTCCTGCTGCGCGAACCACGCGCGACGCTGAATTTCCGGCACGCTGCTGATGACCGCGCCGACGGTGGACGCGCCGTTGCGCCTCACCGTCAGCGTGCCGTTTTGGTAACCGGCGGAATAATCGAACAGGCCCCAGTTGAAATCGTCAAACTTCCAGACCGCCTGATACGGGTCGTTAATCATGCCGTTCAACACTTGAGCGGGATCAACGGTGCCGTTGCCGGTGAGTTGCAATGTCACCCGCTCGGTGCCGCTGCTGCCATTGCTGACGGTGATGCTGCTGCGCGCGCCGGTTTCGGTGTTGGCGTGGAACAGCCAGACGCCGTTGCCGCTCAGTGTGCCGACGGTCAGCGAGCCGTCCGTGCCGCCAAAATCCACCGTGCCGCCGCTGTTGGTCAGCCTGCTCAAATTTTGAGAAAAATTATTGAGCTGGTAAAAACCGCCGCTGTTGATGACGACTGCCGCGTTGGGCGAGATGACATTCGCCGCGCCCGCCCGCAGCATCGCGCCCGCGCTAACGCTCACCGTGCCACGATGGTCGCTGCTCGTGGCGGTGAACGTGGTGGTGCCGCTGGCGAGCGTGAGGCTGACACTGCCGGTGACGGCGCTGTCGAACACAAAATCGCCGTGATGGTCGAACACCACTGTGCTGTCACCCGCGCCGCCACTGATGGTGAGCCGCCCGGCGGCGGTGGATGTGAGGCGCACCGCATCGCTGTTGACCGTCAGCGTGCCACTGGCGCCGGCGTCACGCGCAAGCAACAATTCATCCGCGCTGACTGTGCCGCGTTCGCTCAATGTCAGCGCGCCAGCGCCCGCGCCGCCGACCGTCAGCGTGCCGCCGCTCCACATGCCGTTGCCGCTGACAGCCAGGCTTCCCTGATCCGCAGTGGCTTCGGCGATGACCGTATCAACGCTTTGTACCCGTCCTTGTCCGGTGATGGCCAGCCGTCCGCTGCTGCCGCCAATGTCCAGTCGCGCTACGTCCCACAGCCCACTGACATTCACAACGCCATCGGCAATCTTCCCGGCGGTGTTACCGGTGATGGTGCCACTGACGGTCAGCGTGCCGCTGTTGACCGTGGTGGTGCCGGAGTAATGGTTCAGCGCGCTGAGGATGAGCGTGCCGT
>JAITHY010000019.1 GCA_031279715.1 Verrucomicrobiales bacterium
GCGTGGAAGAGCTGGCGCGGATGTTCGGCGACCAAGGGCGCACGGCGCGGTCGCTGGCGGAATCGTTGCTGCGGCAATTTGACAAATGAACGGCACTGATTGTCAGCGGAATAAAATTCCAGCGCCAGCCAGGTGAATCATTCTTGAAACCCGCGTGAAAGTTGCTTTATTGGGGCGGTGAAAATCGGTGTCGCTCTTGGCTCAAATTTGGGGAATCGTCGCAAACAACTGGACGATGCGGTTGATTTTCTGCAACGCATTTCTCCCCGGCTGACGCTCTCGTCTTATTATGTGTCGCAGCCGGTGGATTGTCCGCCGGGCGGGGAATATTTTTACAACGCGGTGGCATTGGTTCAGTTTGACGGGGATTTGCTGGAGCTGTTGCGGCGGTTTCAGGAATTTGAACTTGCGCAGGGGCGGGTGGCGTCGGCTGACCGTCAGCCGCACTCGCCGCGTCCGATTGACCTGGACATTCTCTACGTGGATGACGCGCTGATTGTGAGCGAGGCGCTGACGGTGCCGCATCCGCGTTTGCGGGAGCGGCTGTTTGTGCTGGAGCCTCTGGCGGAAATCGCGCCGGATTGGGTGTTGCCCGGGACGGCGCTGACGGCGGGCGAGTTGCTGGCGCAATGCCGCGCGCAGTTTGGGAAGAAACAAGTATGCCTGAAAATCGTGTGACTTGGGAGCAAATCAAAAACTGGCGCGAGGCCGAGCCGATCTTCGCGCTGACGGCGTATGATTATCCGACGGCGCGGTTGCTGGACGAGGCGGGGGTGGATATTTTGCACGTTGGCGACTCGCTGGGGATGACGGTGCTGGGGTGCGCGGACACGGTGGACGTCACCATCAGCGACATGGCGCATCACACCAAGGCGGTGGCGCGGGCGCGGCGGCGGGCGTTGGTGACGGCGGATTTGCCTTGTCAAACTTACGCCACGCCTGTTGACGCCGTGTGCAATGCGCGGCTGCTGGTCGCCGCTGGCACTGACGCCGTGAAGATTGAGGGGGGCGCTGACATTGTGCCGCAAATCCGCGCGCTGTCAGCGGCGGGAATTCCGGTGATGGGGCATATTGGCTTGCTGCCGCAGCGTATTCGCGACGAGGGAGGGATTTATCGGAAAAAAGGGAGGACGGACGCTGAGGTTCAGCGGTTGCGCGAGGATGCGGTGGCGGTGCAAGAGGCGGGTGTGTTTGCCATTGTGTTGGAGGCCGTCGTCAGCGAGGTGGCGGTGGAGTTGACGCGGCGGCTGGCGGTGCCGACGATTGGCATTGCGTCTGGCGCGGGGATGCGGGGGCAAATTCGCGTGATTCACGACGTGCTGGGGCTGACGCCGTGGTTTGATTTTCCGCATGTCAAGCCGGTGGTGAATCTGGCGGCGGAAATCAAGGACGCTGTTCGTCAGCTAAAGCGGCAATTTTAATTGTCCTGGCACCGGGGGAGAATTGGGTGTTGTGTCGTTGCTGAGGCTGATGTCGGATTGGATGAATTTTTTCGGAATCCATGAAAATGATGCGCTGAGCGTCATGCATTTTCGGGGTGGTTTTGGCGGTGTTCTCAGATTTTGATATCTTCCAATGTGACCGTGGTGCCTTGGTTTGGGGCGCTGTTGATGAGGGCGCGGGCGCTGATGCTCGCCATGCGCGATTGAAGATTGGCAATTCCGTAACCTTCTTTCACCGCGCCCTGGTCGAAGCCTTTGCCGTTGTCCTTGACCCAGATGGTCAGCGTGTCGTGTTCCAAGCGGATGCCCAGCTCGATGACTTGCGCGCCGCTGTGTTTGATGGCGTTGTTGATGGCTTCCTTGACGGCGAGGTTGAGGTGATGGCGGAGGTCGCCGCTGACGTGTGGGTTGGCGGGGATCGCGGGGACGTTGATGCGGCTGCGGATGTTGGCGGGGTTGCACAATTTTTGGAGGAGTTGGCAGAGGAATGTTACCAAGGATTCGAGGGTGTCGTTGGCGGGGTTAATCGTCCAGACGGTTTCGTAAAGGGAGGCGACCATCTCGCGGGTCATGGCGGAGATTTGCTCGAATTTTTCGCGGACTGGGGAGCTGTCAGTCTCATTCTCAGCGAGGGAGCTGATGAGGGAGACGTGGGTGAGGCGCGCGCCGAGGTCGTCGTGGATGTTGCGGGTGATTCGGAGGCGTTCTTGTTCAAGAAGGTGAGCGTGTTCCATGCGTTCGACGTGGTGTTTGACCTTGACGCTGACGATGCGGCGGACGCTCCAGATGACCGTGACAGAGAAGACGAGCAGGCCGCCCGCCCATAGCCACGGGTTTTGCCAGTGGGGGCGTGGGAGAATGAGGGTGAGGTTGGTGGTCGTGGCGGTGGGGTGACCGGCAGCGTCAAGGATGTTGGCGCGGAGTTCGTAGTGTCCTGGTTTCAGGAAGTGGTAGAGGGCTTCGATGCGGGTGCCGGAGCCGATGTTGAACATTTCGTCCCATTCGAGGAGGATGCGGTCGCCGACGGTGACGGGGATGGCGTGGTTCTTTTCCAGGTGCCATTCAGCGTGGGTGGCGAAGCTGTTGTCGAGGATGCGGAAGGCGTGTCCGTTGTTGACGCTGACGATGGTGGCCATGCTGGGGCGCCCGCCTTGCGGTTTCCATCCTGGTGGCTTGGCGGTGAGTTTGCTGTTCCAGAG
>JAITHY010000042.1 GCA_031279715.1 Verrucomicrobiales bacterium
AAATTGCGGGGATTGACATTCGCGAGCACGGGAGCCGGAACATTGGGGCGACTAATGTGATGCGGATATTGGGGCGCAAGTATGGGATTCCGGTGTTTATCGGGGATTTTTTGAAAGCATTTGCGCCGGTGTTTGTGTTGAGACAAGGTTGGCTGCTTGATGTTCCGCCGTGGTTTGTCATTGTCAGCGGATTGCTGGTGGTGCTGGGGCATACGTTTTGCCCGTATCTGGGTTTCAAAGGCGGGAAGGGGGTGGCATCGTCAGCGGGGTTTGTCGGGGCGTTGATGCCTTGGGCGCTGGCGGTGTGCCTGGTGATATGGGGGATGGTGTTTTGTGGTTCGCGGTATGTGTCGCTGGCGTCACTGTCAGCGGGAGTCGTATTGCCGGTGGCGGCGTATGGGTCGCTGAAATGGCAGGGGGTGCCGCTGGTGGATATGCAATGGTATGTGGGGTTGGCGCTATTCTTGTGTTTTATGGTGATTTGGACGCACCGCGCAAATATCAGGCGCTTAATCAACGGGACGGAAAACCAGTTTAACAAAAAATGAAAAAAATTACCATCATTGGCGCGGGAGCATGGGGTTCGGCGTTTGGCAAGGCGTTGAAAAACAACGGGCATGAAGTGCGGTTTCTGGATATTGGCGACACGGCTTGGCCCGCTGACGGTCATGGCGATTATGTGATTTTAGCGGTGCCGTGTCAGGTGGTGCGGAAGGTGCTGGCGCTGTACTCGTCACCGTCAGCGCCGGTGTTCAGTTTAATCAAGGGGCTTGAAGTTTCCTCCCATAAGTTGGTCAGCGAGATTGTGCGCGAGGTTTGGCGGAAGGATGAGGTCGGCGTTATCAGCGGCCCCAGCCTCGCGTCGGAAGTGCAGGCGAATATCCCGACGGTCGTGGTAGTCGCCGCCAATGACGAAAAACTTGCCGCGGAAATGCAACAAGTGGTGCACAGTAAAATTTTTCGCGCTTACCGGAGCACGGACTTGATTGGCGTCGAACTTGGCGGCGCGTTGAAAAATGTGTATGCGCTGGCGGGCGGCATTTGCCAGGGGCTGCGGCTTGGCGAAAACACAATGGCCGCGCTGATGACGCGCGCGCTGGCGGAGATGTCACGAATAGCGGCGGTCAAGGGCGGACGGGTGGAGACGATTTACGGACTGAGCGGCATGGGCGATTTGCTGCTGACGGCGTACAGTCCGGAGAGCCGCAATCACAAGGTTGGCGAGGCGTTGGGGCGAGGGCGCGAGTTGTCGGAGATTTTGCGCAATCTGGCCGGAACCGCCGAGGGAGTGCCGACGGTGAAGGCGTTGCATGAGTTGGCGCGGGAAAAAAGAATCAAGGCGCCCATTGTCAGCGAATTGTATCAAATGCTCTATTGCGGCAAGTCGCCGGCGAAAGGTCTGCACGCGCTGATGGAGCGAAAGGCGGAGTTGGAGTAAAAATCCTCATTGCCAGCGGGGACATAACTTCTAAGCTAATTTTCCATGTCGGCACTGGGCATCATCGCGGGTAAAGGCATTTATCCCAAAATTTTGATGGATGAGGCGCGCAAGAAATTCGCGGGCAAAATCGTTGTCGTCGCATTTGAAAATGAAACCGACCCCTCACTGGCGGCGCGTGGTGACGCTCATTGCTGGATGAAAGTCGGGCAACTCGGCAAATTACTGTCCTTTTTCAAGGACGCTGACGTTGACCAGGCGATAATGGCCGGACAAATTACTCCCGGCAGGTTGTTTGATTTCCGTCCCGATTTCAAGGCGCTGTTACTGCTGGCGACGTTGAAAGAACGCAATGCCGAGTCCTTGTTTGGCGCGGTGGCGGGGGCGTTGGAAAAGGCGGGGATCACACTGTTGCCCGCGACGAGCTTTCTGGAAGATTATTTGCCGGCGCCAGGATTGGTGGCCGGACCGAAACCCTCACGGAGTCACTTGCGCGACATGGAGTTCGGCTGGCACATTGCCAAGGAAATCAGCCGGCTGAACATCGGGCAATCCGTGGTCGTCAAGAAAGGCACGGTGCTGGCGGTTGAGGGGCACGACGGAACCAACGAGACCATCCGTCGCGGTGGCCTCATCGGCAGCGGCGATGCGGTGCTGCTCAAAGTTTCCAAACCAAAACAAGACATGCGTTTCGACGTGCCCGTGATTGGCCCCGACACAGTGCGGATTTGCGCTGAATCGAAAATTTCCTGCGTCATCATTGAGGCCGGCAAGACGTTGCTGCTGGCGCATGAGGAAATCACGTCACTGGCGGCGGCGCGTAAAATCACCATTTACGCAAAGGAATAACTTATGAGCAAAATCAAAGTCGGAGTCATCGGCGTTGGCAGCATGGGGCAGAACCACGCGCGCATTTACGCCGGATTGGAACAGGCGCAATTCACCGGCGTGTATGACGCTGACCATGACCGCGCGGGGAAAATCGCCGCCAAATATAAGTGCCGCGCCCATGCCTCGCTGGATGAAATGCTCGCTGAGGTTGACGCCGTCAGCATCGCCGCCGCCACCGTCGCGCATTTTGAATTGGGCCAACGCTTCCTCAACGCGGGCAAGCACATCCTCATGGAAAAACCCATCACCAACACCACTGACGAGGCCGTGCAATTGGTCGCGCTCGCCAGACAAAAAAATCTCGTCCTCCAAGTTGGACACATTGAGCGCTTCAACCCCATCCTCGCCGCCCTTGAGGAACGCCTCACCCGCCCGCGCTTCATCGAGTCGCATCGCCTTTCCCCGTATCCGGAGCGCAGCACCGATGTCAGCGTCGTCCTCGACGTGATGATTCATGACATCGAAATCATCATGCACATCGTCCGCTCGCCAGTGGCGTCGATTGACGCTGTCGGAGTCCCCGTCCTCAGCTCCTCCGAGGACATCGCCAACGTCCGCATCCGGTTTGAAAACGGCTGCGTCGCCAATCTCACCACCAGCCGCATCAGTCCCGAAAAACTCCGCAAAATCCGCGTCTTTCAGGACGACGCGTATTTATCGCTCGACTACATGAAACAGGAGGGGGAAATCTACCGTCGCGCCAACGGCAAAATCACCCGTGACAAAATCCCCGTCAACAAGGACGAGCCGCTCAAACGCCAGCTTGAATCTTTCGTTAACTGCGTCGCCATGCATGCCTCCCCCATCGTCAGCGGCGACCATGCCACGGCGGCCTTGCGGCTGGCGGCGGAAATCACCGGTCAAATTCGGGCGCAAAAACTTTAACCACGCATGAGCGGCAAAACTCCAACCTTCTACATCATTGCCGGCGAGGCCAGCGGCGACCGCCATGCCGCCGAGTTGCTGCGCGAGTTGAAACGCGCCTATCCCAACGGCAAATTCCCCGGCGTCGGTGGCGCGCACCTCAAAGCCGCCGGTCAGCGGCAACTTTTCAACCTTGCCCAACACGCTGTCGTTGGACTCACCGACGTGCTGATCAACATCCGCAAATTCCACACCTTCTTTCATCGCATCCTCGGCGACTTGCAAGAACAACAACCCGACGCCATCATTCTCGTCGATTTTCCCGGTTTCAATTTGCGACTTGCGGAAAAGGTAAAAAAACTGCTCCCCGCGACCAAAATCATCTACTACATCGCCCCGCAAGTCTGGGCGTGGAAATCCGGTCGCGCCGCCAAAATGCAGGAATTGCTCGACTTGCTCCTGGTGATCTTTCCATTTGAAAAAGACTGGTTTGCGCAACACGCCCCCTCACTCAACACCGCGTGGGTGGGACATCCCGCGCTTGACCGCTGGCGGAAATTGCGGGAAACCCCGCCGGAGCAAAATGCCGGAAAGAAAATCGTCCTCATGCCCGGCAGCCGCCGCAAGGAAATCACCGCGCATCTGCCCGTGCTGCTTGACACCTGCCGCCAGCTCGCATCCATGGTGCCCGGCGTGAAGTTCTTGCTGCTGGTTAACGACAATAACAACCGCAATCTCGTCGAGGGCATCATCAGCGAACGCCGCGCCAACTATCTCAACATGGAAATTTACGAGGGCTACCAACTCACCCACCTCAGCCAGTCCGACCTCGCCCTCGTCGCATCGGGAACCGCCACGCTGGAATGCGCCCTGGCGAATCTGCCCATGCTCGTTCTCTACCGCGCCAATCCGCTCACCTTCTTCATCGGCAAACGCCTCGTCAAGCTCGACGCGTTAAGCATCGTCAACCTCATTGCCAAAAAGAAAGTTGTTCCTGAATTTCTGCAAAACCAGGCCAATCCCGAAACCCTCTCCTTGGCGGCGAAGCATTTGCTCACCAACAGCGACCTTGTTGCCAAAATGAAAACCGGGTTGCGCGCCGTCATCCACCAACTCGGCGAACCCGGAGCCAACGCCCGCGCCGTCGCCGAGATTCAAAAACTCCTTGGCTAACGCGCCGAAAAAACAACCACGATAAACCGCGCGCCCCGGTATTTCCCAATAAAAATATTTTTCAAAAAACCCTTGACGGGGCATGGTTTTTGTATAACTTGGGCGGCCTATGGTGCAGAGTAGAATCGCAGAATCGCAGAATCGCAGAATCGCATTATGAGCCATCTTTGCCCACTCCGCTC
>JAITHY010000214.1 GCA_031279715.1 Verrucomicrobiales bacterium
AGCCTCGGCCAGCCCAAGCCCGCGCCAGCGGCCCCCGGCCTGCCCGTCGCCGCCAAAACCAAGCGCGAGGAATACGCCGCGCTGACCGGCCCCGTCGAGAAAGCGCGTTTTTGGGCAAAACACGAAACCGCCATTCGGGAGGGCAAATAAGGCCCGCTTGACACGGCACTACTTAGTAGGAGAAATATTATGGGAACCAACAACACATTTACTGACCTGGACATCGACATCATCGCGCGCGGCGCGTTGAAAGCCTTCAAAAACGCCTTGCTGCCCCTGAGCGTGTTTTCGGCGAACCTCTCGCCCGACCCCGCGCAAAAGGGCACCACCGTGCGCGTCCTGCGGCTGCCCGCGCAGGGCGGCACCAAGGACTTTGACGGCAAATACGACGTGAGCGGCAGCGACGCCGACACGGTGCCCGTGCTGATTAACAAACACAAGTACACCGGCTGGTATTTGACGGACAAGGAGGCCATCGGCCAGAGCTTCGTCAGCATCGACACCTTCGCCGAGGCGAAAGGCTACGATATTGCCAAGGTTGTCCTCACGGACATTTTGGGCGCGGTCAAGGCCGCCAAGTTCGGCGCGCCGGTGGTCACCGTCGCCGGCGAGGATTTCGACGTGGACACGGTGCTTGAAATTCGCAAGCTCTGCACCCTCGACGGTCTGCCGGACATCAACCGCGGCTTGGTGCTGGACACCGACTATTACACCGCGCTGCTCAAGGAGCTGAAGACTGTCAGCGCCAGCGGCTCGACCGCCGAGTTGCGCGAGGGCGCGCTGCGGCGGCTGGCCGGCTTCAATGTGATTGAAAGTTGCGTGGTGCCGGCCAATGGCGAGGACTTGAAAGGGTTCGCCTGCACGCCGGACGCGCTGCTGGTGGCGATGCGCTACTTGCAGCCGCAGAAGTCGCACGACTACTTCCGCGCCGAGGCCATCACCGACGCCGAGACCGGCTTTACGCTGGGCTTGCGCCAGTGGTATGACAACGAGACCGGCACCGACAAAATCATCCTCGAAGCCCTCTACGGCTTTGAGGTTGGCAACGCCAAGGCGCTGAAACGCATCGTTGACGACACGACGGAATGAAAACCAACAACCATTTCGGGGTGGTGGTGGCGGTGAAAGCCGGCGCGCTGACGGTGGTCGGCGCGCCGGGGCCGCTGTCGCGCATCAAGGACATTTTTTGGACGGCCGCCGCTGACGGCGCCAACACTGAGGTGGTCATCGTCAGCAGCGCGCACGGCATCGTCAAGCGGCGCAAAGTCGCCGCCACGCGCGCCGCCCCCAAGCCGAAAGGCACGGCCGGCGGGCGCGGCAAGAAATAATTTTCTCACTTGGCGGTGAGAGCGGCGGCGCGGGGACGGGTTAATCGCCAGCCAGCGATAGACTTCCCCGCGCCGCATGTTTTTACGGGAAAAAATATGATTGAGTCACGAAAAAAATTAAAGGCCACGCTGACCGAAACCATGTGCAGCGCGGAACTGGCGTGGGAGGGCGGCGTCGGCGTGTTTGAGGCGGACGGCGACTTTGGCGGCGGCACCGTCGCCTTGCAACGCAGCCTCGACGGCGGGGCCAGCTGGACGGCCGTTGGCGAACACACCACGCTGACCGCCGCCGGCGGCGGACGTTTCGCGGCCAGCAACGCGGCCATCTTGCGGCTCAGCGCCGAGGCGGTCGGCGCGGTGGTCGTGGTGGTGTGCAAACTATGACCCCGCTGACCACAGGCTTGACGCGCCCGCTCACCGCCCCGCTGACGCTGGGGCTGACGGGCTGGGACGCGCCGCCAGCGCCGCCAGTGCCGCAAACGCTGGTGCTGGCCCCGGACGGCGGCCGTTATCTGGCCGTGTCGGTCGATGACGGGGAGACTTGGAGCATGGTGGATGGCGGCGTCAGCGGGGCGTGGGATGTGATCTACGCGGCGGGCCGGTTTGTGGCGAAAATCATCAACAGCTCCAACCCGACCGTGCTGGTATCGGCTGACCGCGGGCACACGTGGGAAACCAGCCAAATGCCCGCGCTGGGTTCCTCCTACGGCATAGTTTCGCTGGCTTACGCCGACGGCCAGTTCGCCGCCGGCGTGCACAACTCGGCCAATTTTTTCACCTCGCCGGACGGTCTGGACTGGACAAAGCACACGTCCGGCGCGGCCCGCAAGTTCAAATGCTCCGCGTTTGCCCCGCCGCTGGGCCGCTGGGTGTCCACGCAGGGCACCTATACCTATGAAATATATTCCGACGACGGCGGCGACACATGGACCGTGGCAAACACCGGCGCGGGGTCGTTTGACAGCGAGAACATCCTGTGGTCGGCGCGGCGGTGCCGCTTTGTCGTGTTCGCAGTCCAGTGGGCCGGCGGGCGCTATCTCACCTCGCCGGACGGGGTGGTTTGGCAGTGCCATAGCACCCTGCCAAACCACAACGACTGGCTGGTGGCGCGCGGGCAGGAACAGCTAGATACCGTGCTGGCCTTCTGCAACACCGCCCAAGTGGCTGTCAGGAGTGACGACTGGCTGAATTGGACAACGTGCCAAGGCCCCGGTTTTACGATCTACGCCCAAACCCCGGCCGTCATCTATGACGGCCGGCACCACCGCCACTTGGCGGCCGGACGCAATGTCATCGCCCTGAAAGCCTCCGCCGATTTTGGCGACAGCTGGCACAGTCTGCCCGACCCGCCCTTCAAGGTCAGCGCACTGGCGGTCAGCGACTAATTTCCAAATTTATGAAAATAATCCAGTCAGTGAACCAGCAGCCGCCCCGCCTGACGCTCAGCGCGGCGGAGGGGTGCGTGTTGAAAATAAAATCCGCGCCGGTAT
>JAITHY010000118.1 GCA_031279715.1 Verrucomicrobiales bacterium
CGGCCGCGCCGTGGAGGTGGCGGAATAAACCGCCGTGCCCGGTTCGACGTAGGCGGTGCCGTTGACGTAGAGTGATTGCTGGGCGCTGAGGCTCAGCGGCGCCGCTGCCATGCCGCTGACGGTCAGCAGCAATGCAGCCCATTTGGTTATTTGTTTTGTTTTCATTTTGTTTCTTCCTTTTGTTGATTGCATAAAATTTTCACGCTTGCCAGACGGTGACGGTGGTGATTGCCGGCTCGCCGATTTCCACGCCGTCGCGACGGAAGACCACCTTCGCATCCCACACGGTCTTTTGCGCGGGGAACGGCAGCATCCAACTGTGCCAGACGTGTTCGGAGCGGTCGCTGTACACCCAGCCCGCGCCGTCGCGTTTGTCCAAGTAAATCACCCAGTCGGTGACGGGGGCGCGGAACGGGACACGGGCGATGAGTTCCGCCCCGTCGCACACGAGCTGTTTGATTTTCACCACAAAATTGTTCGGCGGGACGATGTTGGTGTCTTTAATGAAGCCAGCCTGAATGCCGAAACTTTGGTCTTTGTTGTACTCGGGGCTGAGTTTGAGCAGCCGCTCCAATTCCATGAGCCAGCCGAGGATGCCGCCCCAGCATGTCAGGTCGGTGGCGGGGCCGAGGGTGTTGGTGGCGTTGGCGTCGAGTTTGTTGATGACAATCTTTTCGTCCTTGCCGGCGTTCAACATGAGGTCTTTCATGTCGGTGTAACTCTCGCGCAGGGCTTGCAACGCGGACTGGTAGGCGATGAGGGTGCGCGTGCGCTCCAGCGTGCCTTTGATGTGGGCGACTGTGTTGTTGTCAATGCCGTATTTCAACTGGTTGCCGACGCTGATGATGGCATCGTACGCCCGCTGGCCCATGGCAAGGCGGCCCTCGGTGGAGCCGGGCCACCAGTGCGGGGTGGGGTGTTTGATGCGCTCTTTGATAATCGGCGGCGGCGTGCCCGGCTCCACCGGGTCGCCTTCGTCGCGGGTTGATTCTTCGGCTTGTTTTGCTGCGGTACTCATACGGTTACTCCTTTGATGGTTAAAAATTGGCGAAAAAAAACCGCCGTTTGGTGACTGACCGGCGAGATTTGGTGGCTCACCGGTGAAATTTGGTCACCAAACGGAGCCGGTGAGTGACCAAATCTCGCCGGTGAGTGACTGAATTTCACCGGTGAGTGACCAAACGGAGCCGTTTGGTGGCTGAATTTCGCCGGTGAGCCACCAAATTTCGCCCGTGGGTGACTGAATTTGGCGTTTTTTTCGCAAAACACCGCGCCGCCCCGTGTAAAAAACCCTCTCCGGGCCTTGAAAAACATGGAAAAAAAAACGAACGAAGTTAAAGAGAGCCAAAATCGGTCACGGGCACAGCATTTGCTCAGTTGCGAATTTGCGAATTTGCGAATTTGCGAATTTTACTCATTGATTTTGAGGATAATACCAGACCTAAAAACCCTGCCAAGCGTTTTTATTATATTTTTTGAAAAATTTTTTGCAAGCAAAAAATTTGCGCAAAAGACGAGGCAGATTCCAAATAGATTTCAGATTACAGGTTTCAGATGCCAAACAAATGCCGCTCGCGCTGATTCAGCGTCAGCGGTTTGAATGGCAAAGGTTTTTGAACCGCTCCGCCGCCCCGTCCCACGCGGCGGGATTTTGCGGCTGATACTCAGCGGTGGCGAAGGAGCGGCGCACGAGGGCGCGGCCCGCTGACAGTGACGGGAGGTCGCCGAGGGACATGAGTTGCAGCAGGATGTTGCCGATGGAGGTCGCTTCGACGGGGCCGGCGATGACGGGGCGGTTGGTCGCGTCGGCGGCGAATTGGTTGAGCAAGGCGTTTTGCGAGCCGCCGCCGACGATGTGCAGCGCCGCTGCTGGTGAGCCGGTGAGTTGTTCCAGCTTCGCCAACGTGGCGCGGTATTTCAGCGCGAGGCTTTCAAAAATGCAGCGCGCGAATTGCCCCACCGTCAGCGGCGCGGGCTGGCTCGTTTTTTTACAAAAATTAACAATAGCAGCGGGCATGTTTTCCGGCGCTTGAAAATCAGCGGCGTCGGGGTCAATGAGCGACACGAAGGCGTCAGCGTCAGCGGCGGCGCGGATGATGGCGTCGTAGCCGAGCGGCTGACTGTCAGCGTCCCACACGCGCTTGCACTCTTGCAACAGCCACATTCCGGCGATATTTTTCAAATAACGCGTCGTGCCGCAAACGCCCGTCTCGTTGGAAAATCCAGCCGTGAAACTCTCCGGCGTCAGCACCGGCGCCTTGAGTTCGCGCCCCATCAGCGACCATGTGCCGGAGCTGAGAAACACCATGCCGTCATCGTCAGCGGGCGTGCCGGCGACCGCCGACGCCGTGTCGTGGCAGCCGGGCGCGATGACTTGCAAATTCGTCGCGCCGACTTCACGTTGCACCGCCGCTGACAGTGAGCCGAGGTTCGCGCCGGCGTCCGCAAGTTCGCCGAAAATCTTTTCGGAAAAACCCATCGCCGCCAGTAATTCACCATCCCACCGCTGAGTGTCGGCGGCGAGCAACTGGCCTGTGCTGGCGATGGAGCGCTCGTTGATTTTTTGGCCGGTCAGCATGTAGTTGATGAGGCACGGCATGAACAGCAAGCGGTCGGCGTCAGCGAGTTTTTTTTCCGCGAGCAGTTGGAACAACGTGTTGAAAAACATGAACTGAATGCCCGTGCGCCTGTAAATTTCCGCCTTCGGCATCAGCGCGCAAGCGCGCTCCATCATCCCGTCGGTGCGGCTGTCGCGGTACTGAAACGGTTGGCCGAGCAGCTCACCGTCAGCGCCGAGCAGCCCGTAATCCACGCCCCAGGTGTCCACGCCCAGCGAGGCCACTTGCGCGCCGTATTCCTTAACCGCAATGGCGATGCCGTCCTTGATGTGCCGGAGCAGCCGGTCAAACTCCCAGTGCCAGCCGCTCTCGTCTTTTACGCCCTCGCTGGGGAAGCGGTTCAATTCCCTGAGCGTCAGCGTCGTTCCGTCGTAAATTCCCGCCAGCACGCGCCCGCTGCCCGCGCCCAAGTCCACCGCCAGACAAATTTTCGCGCTCATATAGTTGATGGTTGATAACGGGTGTTTTTTTCCCGGCAATCCACGATTGATTATCAATTATCAATGGACAATAATCAATTATCAATTTCATGACACGCTCGGAATTCATCAAACTCATGGTCAGCGGCGCCCTCGGCGCGTGCTCGCGTCTGTCCGCGCAAGCGCTGACGGTGACGCCCGCCGACGCTGACCTTTGGCAGCCCGTCCCCGACCTCCCGCCCGCTCCCAACATCGTCACCTCGCCCGCGCAAACACGCTTTGAGAACCACGGCCCAGGCCTGGGCAACCGCATCGCGCTCACCTTCGACG
>JAITHY010000133.1 GCA_031279715.1 Verrucomicrobiales bacterium
CATCGGGGATGAGCCTCAGCGCGGTGTTTTCAAATTTGTCGCGCAGGGCGAGGACGCGCGAGGCTTCCTCGGCGAGATGTTGTTTGGCCTCGACCGCCGCCTGTCCCAAGCCGACGATGTGCGGGATGTTTTCCGTGCCGCCGCGTTTGCCTTTTTCCTGATGGCCGCCGAGGAGATAGGGCACGAATTTGACGCGCCGGCGGACGTATAGCGCGCCGATGCCTTTTGGCGCGTGGAATTTGTGGCCCGCCAACGATAAAAAATCGACTTTCAATTCCGCGAGGTTGACGGGGAGTTTGCCGACGGCCTGCACGGCGTCCGTGTGGAAGAGCACGCCGCGCGCGCGGCACAGTTCGCCAATCTCAGCGACGGGGAAGGTGACGCCGGTTTCATTGTTCGCCCACATGACACTGACGATGGCGGTGTCGGGGCGCAGGGCATTTTCGACGTGGTTCACCGTCAGCGTGCCGTCGCTGGCGACGGGCAGGAATGTGACACCGTAGCCGAGGCGTTCGAGATGCTCGGCGTGGTTTTTAATCGCGGAATGCTCGACGGCGCTGACGATGACGTGCCGGTGTCCGGTTGTTTGCAAGGCGCTGTTGATGGCGGTGTTGTTCGATTCCGTGGCACAGCCGGTGAAAACGATCTCGCGCGGCTCGCATCCGATCAAATCGGCGGTTTGGGCGCGGGCGCGCTCGACAGCCTCGCGGGCGACGCGGCCAATGCGGTACGAACTGGAGGCGTTGCCGTAGTGCTCCGTCAGATACGGCACCATCGCCTCAAAAACCGATGGACTTGCCTGGGTGGTCGCGTTGTTGTCGAAATAAATGATTTTATTGCTCATGCTAAGCGAAATATTTAATCATGGAAAACGCGGAACACACGGAAAAAATCAATCGCTTAACTCCACGTTCCAATATGCCAGGTCAAGAAAATGTTTCCACGAGTCATGCGGCACGGTGGAGAGGCTGATGTTGATGAATGTTCGCAGCTTGGGTTTGCGCGGTTTTCGGAGCAGCGTCATGCCGATTTGATGAGCGAGGTGGTTGCTCTTGCGCGTGTTGCACGGCACGCAGGAGGTGACCACGTTTTCCCAAGTCGTGCGCCCGCCGCGGTCGCGAGGGATGACGTGGTCGATGTTGAGGTCCTTGCGCTCAAGCCGCCGCCCGCAATACTGGCAGGTGTAGCGGTCGCGTTCAAAGATGTTGTTGCGTGTGAGTTTGACCTCCTTGCGCGGCATTTTGTCGAACAACAACAGCACGATGATTTGCGGCACGCGGATTTTAAAATTGATGGTGTGAAAACATTCCTCATCATCAGCGTGGCGGGAAAAATCATTCCACTCCATGAAGTCCAGCGTGGCGTAGGCGCCGCCCGCGTTGTCAACCACCTCGGCGTGCCCAAGGTACAAAAGGGACAGCGCGCGCCTGGCTGAGCAAACGCTGACAGCCTGCCAAAGCCTGTTCAACACGAGAACCGGACGGTTGAGCGCTGAGTTCATCATGATAAAAACAGGTAATTGATAGCACAAGCGTCGCGCGCGGTCAAGCCGCTGACGGTGGGGTGACAGGGCTACTCGCCCTCTTCCTCGGCGTCGTCAAAATCCGCGCGCCAGCGCTTGGACACATACGGACGCACGAACCCGTAAAACAAATATCCCGCGAACAGCGCCGCCAGCGCGTAGCGATAAAAAATAATCACCACGCCGATCACCACCACATACACCAGCAGCCGCGGCACCGACATCTGTGCGCGCCAGTCCAGCGCCTTGAAACTCGGATAGCGGAACTTGCTGAACATCATGTAGCTGAGGAACAGCATCAGCGCCGCCAGAAAATATTTCCACGCGCCAATCTCCCGCTCCTGCTCATACAGGTGCAACAGCGTCAGCGTGATGGAGGCGATGACCCCGGCGGCGGCGGGGATGGGGAAGCCGGTAAATTCTTTCAGCCCTTTTTTGTCAGGGTTGGCGGACAGCACATTGAAGCGCGCCAGCCGCAGCGCGCCGCACGCAAGATAAATAAACGCGATGACCCAGCCGATTCGGTTCGGCATTTCCGAAAGCACAATCTTGAACATCAGCAGCGCCGGCGCGATGCCGAACGACACAATGTCAGCGAGCGAGTCAAACTCGCGCCCAAACGGGCTTTCCGTCCCGCCGAGCCGCGCCAGCCGTCCGTCCAGCATGTCGCACACAAACGCGCCGATGATGCAATACAGGCTGAATTGGTAATACTGCGTCCAGTCGCCGCTCTCGGCGGTGCGGCGGATGGTCCCCTCGAAAATGTTCAAAATGGCGGTGAAACCGAAGAACAAATTGCCCGCCGTCATCAAGTTCGGCAGCAGATACACCATCTTGTTTTCCTGTTCTTTCATAAGAATCTCACGGTCAGCGGCGCGGCCAGCGGGCGATGACTGTCAGCCCGCCTTTCACCCGCTCGCCGGGTCTGACCGACACCTCGCAGTCCATTGGCAAATAAACATCCGTGCGCGAGCCGAAGCGAATCATGCCAAAACGTTCCGCCATCGCCAGCGTGTCACCCTCCTTCGCCCACGCGACGATGCGCCGCGCGATGAGTCCGGCGATTTGACGAATAATAATGTCACCGCGACGGGTGGCGACGAGCCAGCTCATCGCCTCGTTCCGCACGTCAATGTCCGGCACGCGCGCGTCAAGAAACCGGCCCGGCTGATGCGTGATTTTTTTTATCGTGCCGGCATACGGCAGGCGGTTGACATGCACATCGAATACCGACAAAAACACCGCCACGCGCTTCATTTTTTGCCGCGTGTACGACGGCTCCTCAACCTCGTCCACGAAAATCACCTTCCCGTCGGCGGCGCTGACGATGACGTCACCGTCAGCGGGCGGCGTGCGCTCGGGGTCGCGGAAAAACCACAGCACGTAGCCGAACAGCAGCGCCGCCAGCGGCGCGAGCCAGCAAACCGGATGCGGCAGCAGCGCGCCGACCACGGTGACAATCAACAAACCAAGCAAAACCGGTCTCGCTTCACGAAATGCCATGCGTCATTGATAGCGGATTGCAGGATTTTGAAAAGCAGATAGCATCGGAATACGCATGAGATTTCTCACCGTCAGCGGAATGTTTTTGCTGGGCCTGTCCCTCACCGCCTGCCAAAGCAAGCAACGAAAAGCGCGGCGGGCGCTGGCGGCGCGGGAAATTTCGCTGACCGTGGACGCTTTTTTACAATCAGCGCGCGAGGGTCAACTGGAAAATCTGTCCTTGTTTTTGCAAGCGGGCGTGAGCGCCAACGCCGTCGCCGCTGATGGTGACACCGCCTTCAACGCCGCCGTCGCGGCGCGAAAAAAAGACGCCGCTGATTTTTTGTTGCGACACGGCGCGGGCATCAATCACCAAAATTCAGCGGGACGGACGCCTCTGCTCATGACCGTCGCTGATGGGGACATTGAGTGGACCCGATACCTGCTCGACGCCGGCGCCGACCCCAACCTCGCCGGCCATGAAAACCGCCTCCCGCTGACCGTCACCAACAGCGTGCCGCTGCTGAACATCCTGCTCAACGCCGGCGCCAGGCCCGACGAACGCGGCATCCAGGGCCAGCCGCCGCTTGTCTGGGCGGTGGCGACACGCAATCACGCCATGGTCGGCGGGTTGCTTGACGCCGGCGCTGATGTTGACACGCCCGCGAACACGCCGGCCGGCAACAGTTTCGTCCTCGACACCGTCGGCGACCCGACGCTGGAGTTTTATTTGAAAAAAGATGACGGCGTGACCCCGCTGATGGTGGCGGCCGGCTTGGGGGACCTCGCCCTGGTGCAAACGCTGCTCGCGCGCGGCGCGAAAAAATTTCGCCGGACCACGCGCAGCGAGACCACCGCGATTTACATCGCCTGCGTCAACCGGCACACCGCCGTCATTCAAACCCTGCTCGGCAAAATGCCCGGCGCCCAAAAGTTCAGCCTCGGCGTCTCCTTGAAAAAACAGCGGCTGACGGTGACGCGCGACGGCAAAGTGTGGCTGCTCGTCCCCATCTCCAGCGGCGCCCAGGGTTTCGAGACGCCGCGCGGCGAGTTCGTGGTAACCAACAAACACGAGGAATGGCGCTCAAACTTGTACAACAACGCGCCAATGCCGTTCTTCATGCGGTTGAATTGCGGCGCCGTGGGCCTGCACGCCGGCGAACTGCCCGGCTATCCCGCCTCGCACGGGTGCATCCGTCTGCCACCGTCAGCGGCGGAGAAAATTTTTCAAAACGTGGACATTGGCACGGTGGTGACGATTGGGGATTGACGGTTTTGCGCGCACACTCCGGCGGCAAGGCGCGAAGTCTGTTTTTTCAAACACGACTTCGCACCCGCGGATTTTGATGACCGGAGTGTTTCAGAACTGATGATTCATCGGGCCAGCCGCGCACCAGCCCCGACGAGGTCGAACAGGAATAACCGCGGGTGAAGCGGAACCCACGGACTGTATCAAAAGAGAATCTCATCCCCTGCGGGAAGTGGAAGTGGGGGGCGAGTGAACAACGGCAACCCCATCGGGATTGGCGCCTCTGGGGGGAAATAATTTGCAATAAATATAAAAAACCCTTGACGGGGCATGGTTTTTGTATAACTTGGGCGGCCTATGGTGCAGAGTATAATCGCAGAA
>JAITHY010000206.1 GCA_031279715.1 Verrucomicrobiales bacterium
TGACACCCAGTCCGAGCGGCTTATTCAAGAGGCGTTGGAGCGGTTGATGAAAAACCGCACCAGTTTTGTCATCGCTCACCGCCTGAGCACCGTCGTCAACGCCGACCACATCATGGTGCTGGATGGCGGACGCATCGTTGAAGTTGGGAAACACGCGGAACTCCTCGCCCGCGACGGCATGTATAGGCGGTTGTATAATTTGCAATTCAAATAACCCAACTCCAACAGCAATGCCGCGCCGGTCAGCGTCAGCGCCCAAGTGGGATTGAGGCCACCACCGTTCCAATTCACTGTCAGCGAGCCGACGGTGGTTTGCTGGAGTTGATGGCGAGGGGGCTGCCGCTGTCGGCATTTTTTCTTTTTGACATTCGCTTGAAACCACATAAAGTCTCTAGACTTTATTATGAATGTCGGCGACTCCATTTTCACCAACAGCGAACGCGAACGGCTTAAAATTGTCATCGTTGGTCACGTTGACCACGGGAAATCCACGCTCATCGGCAGGCTTTTTTACGATACCAACTCGCTGCCAGACGGCAAGGTCGAGGCTATTCAAAAAGCATGCGACGCCGAGGGCATGGAGTTTGAATACGCCTTTCTCCTTGATGCGCTGCTGGAGGAGCAGGAGCAGAACATCACCATTGACACGACGCAAATCCAGTTCCGCACAGCCAAACGCGGCTATGTCATCATTGACGCTCCCGGTCACAAGGAATTTTTGAAAAACATGATCACCGGCGCCGCCAACGCTGACGCCGCGCTGCTCCTCATCGACGCCAACGAAGGCGTGCGGGAGCAATCCAAACGCCACGGTTATTTGCTTTCGCTGCTCGGCATTAAACAAGTCGCGGTCATTGTCAACAAGATGGATTTGGTGAACTACAGCGAGGAGGTTTTCGACCGCATCGTCAGCGAGTACCGGGCCTTTTTGAAACCCATCGGCGTCGAGCCTCGGCACTTCATCCCCGCTTCGGCGAAGCAAGGCAAGAACATCGCCGCTGACAGTGAGGAACTCGCCTGGTTCAAGGGTTTGTCAGTGTTGGCGGCGCTTGACAGTTTCAAGACCCCCGGTGCGCAAGAAGAACTCCCGTTGCGGTTTGTGTTGCAAGATATTTACCGCTTCGACGAACGCCGCATCCTCGCCGGGCGCATTGAGACCGGCAGTGTCAGCGTTGGTGACGAATTGGTTTTCTGGCCCGACCGCAAGCGCAGCCGTGTCAGGAGTTTTGAAACGTGGCACCGCGAAGCGCCGCTGCCGGTGAAAACGTCAGCGTCAGCGGGCGAGTCCGTCGCCATCACGTTGGAGGAACAAATTTTTGTTGAGCGCGGGCAAGTCGCCAGCCACGCTGACGATGGGCTTGCCGAGGGACGCGAATTTCACGCTTCGTTGTTCTGGCTTGACCAAGAGTCGATTTACCTCAACCAGCCCTACACGCTGAAACTAGGCACCCAGGCCATCGAAGCCCGCATCGTCAAAATCGAGCGCGTCATCGACTCCTCCACGCTGCAAGTCATCGGCGCCAACCGCGACCGCATTGAGCGCCACGAAGTCGCCGAAGTGGTCATCCGCCCACGCAAGCCAATCGCCTTCGACAACGCCGAGCGCATCACCGTGACCGGACGCTTTATTTTCCAGCAAGGCGCGCGCATCGGAGGCGGCGGCATCATCCACAGCGCCCGCTACGCGCCCGTGCTGGCGGGCGCAGTCAAAAGCGCTGACATTGAATGGAGCGTCGGCGAAGTCACGCGCGAATTGCGCGCGCAACATTTCGGGCATCGCGGCGCGGTGATTTGGCTGACCGGACTCAGCGGCAGCGGCAAGTCCACGCTGGCGGTGTCATTGGAAAAAAGCCTGCTCCAACGCGGCATCGGCGCCTACATTCTCGACGGAGACAATGTCCGTTACGGGCTGTGCGCCGACCTTGATTTCAGCCTCGCTGACCGCGCGGAAAATATCCGCCGCGTCGGCGAGGTCGCCAAACTGATGGCGGACGCCGGATTGGTTGTGATTGGCGCCTTGATTTCCCCGCTTAAAGCCGAGCGTGACCAAATCCGCCAGCTGTGCCAGAACGAGGGCATTCCGTTCGCCGAGGTGTACGTGAACGCCCCGCTGTCGGTCTGCGAACAGCGCGATCCGAAAAATCTTTATAAAAAAGCGAGGGCCGGACAACTCAACGGATTTACCGGCATTGACTCGCCCTACGAGTCACCGTCAGCGCCGGAGCTTGAATTGCACACGGACCTTGAGCCGCGGGAGGCATCGCTGGCGAAGTTGCTGGAACTTTCGCTGAATGTCAGTGACATGGACATGCCGCCATTGGTCGGGCCGTTTACGCCGGTGATTTGACCCGGGCTTTTTTCATTGCCGCTGACGGTGCGATTGGTAAAAAGGAGGGCGCGATGAAAATTTTGTACTTTGATTGTGGCTCCGGCATTAGCGGCGACATGACGCTTGGGGCGCTGCTGGATTTGGGCCTTGACCAGGATTATCTGGTCGGACAATTGCGAACGCTCAACGTCAGCGGCTGGTCGCTGACAGTCACACGGCGGAATCGCAACGGCATTCACGCCAAGGCGGTCACGGTCAGCGTGGCGCGCGAGCCGCGCCACCACCATCACGAGTGTGGGCGCGGGACGCATCATTCGCATCGCACTTACGCTGACATTGTGCGGCTCATCGACAGCGGCGGCATCACGCCGCGCGCGAAAACACTGGCGAAAAATATTTTCCGCCGCGTCGCCGTTGCCGAGGCGAAGGTGCACGGCGCGGAGTTGGCGGAGGTGCATTTTCACGAGGTCGGCGCGGTGGATTCCATTGTCGACATCGTCGGCGTCGCGGTGTTGGTTGACGCGCTGAACGCGGACAAAATCTGCTGCTCGGTGGTGAACGACGGGCACGGGTTCGCGCACTGTCAGCACGGACAAATCCCCGTGCCGGTTCCGGCTGTGGCGGAAATTTTCACCGATCCGAAAGTGCGCTGGCGGCAAATCGATGTTGAGCAGGAACTGGTCACGCCGACGGGCGCCGCCATTGTCGCGGAGTTGTGCGAAAGTTTCGGAATGATGCCGGAGTTGCGCGTGGAAAAAGTCGGCTACGGCGCGGGCACACGGGAGACGAGTCTTCCCGGCGTGGTGCGCGCCGTTGTGGGAACGGCGGTCGCTGACGATGACCGCGTCAGTATCGTGGAAACCAACATCGACGACAGCACGCCGGAAATCCTTGGGCACACGATGGAGAGATTGCTCGCCGTTGGCGCCAATGATGTGTGGTTCACGCCGATTCAAATGAAGAAGAACCGCCCCGCCGTGACGGTCAGCGTATTGTGTTCGCGCGACCAGGTGGATGCCGTGGCGGAGATTTTATTCGCCGAAACCTCCACGATTGGCGCGCGGGTGCGCGAGGAGCGGCGCAGGGTATTGCCGCGTGAAATCAAAACAGTGACGACCGCTTTTGGTGAGTTGCCAGTCAAGGTGGTGACCGTCAGCGGACGCCCAAAAATCACGCCGGAATACGAGGATGCGCGACGGCTGGCGCGACAACACAACGTGCCGCTGACGGTCATTTACGCGGCGGCGCGGGAGCAACAGGTATGAGCAAACCAACCATCATGGTCGTGGACGGGCAGGGCGGCGGCTTGGGCAAAGCCATTATTGAGCGCTTGAGAAAGGAAGCGCTGACGGTGAGGATTTTGGCGGTTGGCACCAATTCCATCGCCGCCAGCGTCATGTTGAAGGCGGGCGCTGACGATGTCGCCACCGGCGAGAACGCGGTGGTGGTCAACTCATCGTCAGCGGATCTTATCACCGGCGGCATCGGCATTATTTCCGCCAATGCGATGCTGGGGGAAATCACGCCCGCGATGGCGAACGCGATTGCGGGCGCGCGCGCGACGAAGTTGCTGGTTCCGTCGTCGCGGTGCGATTTGGTGGTGGTCGGCGCGGGGGCGTTGACGCTGGCGCAGCGGATGGAAGCGTTGGCGGAGCAGGTGCGGCGGATGATGCCAAGTTTGTGATTGACTTCGCGCATTATTTGTCATTTAATTTGCGGCGATGAATTGGCGGAAAATTATTTTGTCGGGGACGGCGCTGACGGTGAGCGGCGCGATGTCATTGTCAGCGGCGGTTATCAACGTCTTCCTCGTCGGCGGGCAATCAAACACAGACGGGCGCGCGGATTCGCGGGAGTTGCCGGCGGAGTTAAAATGGCAGGAGGAAGTGATTTTTTTCGCGAACTCGGCGGATAATAAATTGACGTGCCTGCATCCGTGGGTGTCGCCGAACGGCCAGGGTATTTTTCAATTCGGGCCGGAAATCACGTTCGGGCGGGAACTGGCGGAGCATTATCTTGCCAAAGGTGAAAGGGTCGCCATTTTAAAGCACGCCAATGGCGGCACCAATTTGCATGAGCAATGGCGCGCCGACGGTACGGCATCCGCTGACGGTGACGGCAAAATTTACCAGGCGTTTCAAGTCACGATTAACCGCGGGCTGGAGGCGCTGAAAAAAAGTTTTCCCAACGACACGCTGACGGTGCGCGGGATGATTTGGATGCAGGGGGAGAGTGACGCGGACACAAAACAGAACGACGCTGAGGGCGGGAAGTACAGTCTGGAATACGGCAAAAATCTCGCCGAGTTAATCAAGGACGCGCGGCTGACGTTCAGCGGCGACCTCCGCTTTGTCATCGGCAAGCTTTCCAGCAAACAGAAGAACACCGGCAAGGAGGAGTATCGCGACAACGTCCGCGCCGGCCAGGAGCGGACGGCGAAGGAGGTGCCGATGACGGGCATTATCAGCACGGACGAGTTTTCATTAAAGCCCGACCAGTTGCATTTCGACGCCGCCGGTCAGCAGGCAATGGGCCGCGCGTTTGCGAAAGAAATGTTGCGGTTGTTGGCGGAATAATTTTATGAAAAATCTGCGACTCATGGTCAGCGTCTGTTTGGTCACCGTCAGCGCGGCATTCGCCGCCGACCCGAACGCGCCGGTTAATCCGGCCCAATACCAGGCCCCCGTCAAAATCGCGTGCGTTGGCGACAGCATCACCGCCGGCGTCGGTTCCAAGGCGATGGATGTTCATTCTTATCCCGCGCGATTGCAGCGGATGCTCGACGAAAAGGTTTGGCAGGTGCGCAACTTCGGCGTCAGCGGCGCGACCCTGCTCAACAATGGTGACAGTCCGTACCAGCGGAAAGGGCAGTTCAAGTCCGCCTTGGAATGGCGGCCGGACGTGGTCATTATCGCCCTTGGCACCAATGACACCAAGCCGCAGAATTGGAAATTCAAGGACGAATTTATCGCCGACTACAAAGAGTTGATTAACCACTACCGCAACGCCAACGCTGACGCTCGGATTTTTATCTGCCGTCCGTTCTGGGTGGCGGGGCAGGGGAATTTCGGCATTAACGAGGCGGGCGTGCTGGAGGAAATTCCGATGCTGGACATTGTCGCCAAAGATGAGCAGGTCGGGCTGATTGATTTGCACGAAGTGTTGAAAGACAAGCCGGAGACACTCGCTGACCGTGTGCATCCGAATGACGACGGTTACGCGCTGATTGTGGCGAAGGTGTACGAGACGCTGATGGGCAGGCCGTTTACGGGGCAAATGGCGCCGGCGCGGTGGGGCGGTTTTGCGCGCGAGGATTTTGTGGTCGCTGACCGTGGCGCATTGATTGTAAAACCGGAGTCACCGGCAGCGGGCAATCCGTGGATTTGGCGAACGGAATTTTTCGGACATGAACCGCAGGCGGACCTCGCGCTGCTGAAGAAAGGCTGGCACGTTGCGTATGTCAATGTCAACGGGATGTATGGCTCGCCGGCGGCGCTGGATGTGATGGACGCGTTTTTCAAGCGGGCGACGGATGATTATAAATTGTCAGACAAGGTGGTGTTGGAAGGCTTCAGCCGCGGCGGACTCTTCGCGTTCAACTGGGCGGCGCGGCATCCCGGCAACGTGCGCTCAATTTACGTGGACGCGCCAGTGTTGGATTTCAAAAGCTGGCCGGGTGGCAAGGGCCGGGGCAAAGGCTCGCCAAACGACTGGAAAAACTTGCTGGCCAATTACAAACTGACCGAGGAGCAGGCCTTGAAATATAAACTCAATCCCGTGGATCACCTCAAACCACTGGCCGACGCGCGCATTCCCATCCTCAGCGTCATCGGCGACGCTGACGAGGATGTGCCGCCGGACGAGAACACACTGCTGATGGAAACGCGCTACAAGGAACTCGGCGGCGAAGTGAAGGTTATTAGCAAACCCGGAGTCGCGCATCATCCGCACAGCCTGAAAGACCCGGCGCCAATCGTGGATTTTATTTTATCGAATTAAGATTTTTGTTGCTTGACAAGCAATAATGGGTTGCTAAAAAAGCCTCATGCTCAGCGAAATAACGCGGCTAACATTCGGCGCAGCCTCGGCGCAGCCTCGGCGCAGCCTCGGCGCAGCCTCGGCGCAGCCTCGGCGCAGCCTCGGCGCAGCCTCGGC
>JAITHY010000059.1 GCA_031279715.1 Verrucomicrobiales bacterium
GGCTTGGTGCACTGGCTCGTGCAAGTCCCGCGCGCCCGCCGGCTTGGCTTCCGCCACTCGCTGACACTCAACTGGCGCGACCCGGGCCTGCGGCGCATCGCGCGGCTGATGGCGCCCGCGCTGCTCGGCGTCAGCGCCGTGCAAATCAACGTGCTGGTGATGACCCGCTTCGCCTCGTCGTTCGGCGACGGCGCGGTGACCTGGCTCGACAATGCCTTCCGCCTGATGCAACTCCCCATCGGTATGTTCGGCGTCGCCATTTCAATGGTCACGCTGCCCGCCGTCTCACGGTCAGCGGCGCGGCTCGACATGGGCGAGTTCAAACACCGCTTGCAAGAAGGTTTGCGCTATATGCTGTTCCTCGCCGTCCCCGCCACCGTCGGACTGTGGCTGCTCGCCGCGCCCATCGTCAGCGCCTTGTTCCAATGGGGCGAATACACCGCCGCTGACGCTGACCGCACCGCCGGACTGCTGCGTTTTTACACCATCGGCCTGCTCGGTTACTCCGCCATCAAAGTCATCGCCCCCGCCTTTTATTCGCTGAACAAACCGCTCACCCCCACCCTCGTCAGCGTCAGCGGCATCGCGCTGAACCTCGCGCTCATCTGGCTCGCCGTCAGCGTGCTGCGCTGGGAGCTGTTCGCGCTGCCGCTGTCCGTCTCCATCGTCGCCATCATCAACGCCGCGCAGCTCTGGCTCTATCTGCACCGCCATATTGGCAACCTCGTGGACCGTCGCTTCATTGTCAGCGTGGTCAAAATTCTCATCGCGACATTGTTAATGGCAAATGGCGTTGATGTCCTGCGCCGCCTGCTCGCTGACACTCAGCCAATCCTGCAAGCCCTCATCCTCAGCGGCGCCGGCGCGACCGTCTACTTCACCGCCGCGTGGCTGTTCAACTTGGAAGAAATCCGCCGCCTCCAGCAGACACTGATGATGAAGTTTTTTAAAGGCGCGCGCTAAATTTTTCTCTGTTCCGCGCGATATAGCTGCCAGGAGTTCCACAGATTATGCCACAGGACGTAGCAGGTTGGGCCAAGCGCGATGAGCGGGTTGGCGTACACCATGGCCAGGTAAATCGTGAAGGTCGTGTTTTTTTGCCCCAGCGACTGGCTGGCTTCGCGGCGGAATTCCGCGCCGCCAATCCACGCGCCCAGCAAGAAATTCAGCGCGCAGACGATGCCGCTGACCGTGACGATTTTCACCAGCAACAGCGGCTCGCTCACCGCTTCCTGGCGAAGAAAGGCGGCGGCGTTGGCGGTGATGAGGAACAGCGCCAGCACCCACATGGCGAATGAGACATTGCGGAGTTTCCCCGGCCAGCGCGACGCCTGGGGATGCCACCTCCGCACCAGCCACGCCGCCGCCATTGGCGCGAACACGATCACGCCGACGGTGCGCGCGATTTGCCAGTACAATCCCGCGGTGTGAACGCCCAGCACCAGCGGGAGGATGAGCGGCAGCAAGGCGGCGATGACGATATTGCTCAGCAAAAAGGCGATGACGACGTATTCCACTTTCCCTCGCAGGAAGCTGACGATGACCGGCGCGGCGGTCGCGGTTGGCGTGATGCCGGCGAAAAACGCCGCCAGCGCGATGTCGCGCCCGCCCAGCGCCCAGCCCAGGCCGAGGGCGGCAAATCCCATGAGCAAGTTGGCCGCCAGCAACAAGGCGTGGCTCATTGTCAGCGAGCGGCGGGAAAAGCGGGTTTGCAAAAAGGTGATGAACAGCATCGCCATAATCAGCCAGCGAATGGTCCACGCCAGCGCCGACGCCTGTGGCAGTGCCGCGCCGCAGGCGAACGCGCTGACGATGGCGAGGGTGCGTGACAGTCCGGGTTTCATGAAAGCCAGCGCACAGGCTAGGAGCGGCGGGGAAATTTGTTAAGCAAAAAAACACCGCTGACGATGCGTTGTGTTTGAAAATGAACTTGTGTCGATTGCCGGTTCGCGCTCAGCGCCCGCCGCGGTTGAGGGTGATGCCGGCCAGCACGTCAGCGGCGGCGCTGAGGATGAGGTCGTGCGGGGCCTGGACACTGGGCGGGGGGTTATCCAGGGGCAAGTCCAAATCCTCGCGCTCCTTCAGCGCGGCACGGTCAGGAAGGCTGACGGCGGTGACGCTGGCGATGCCGTAATGGTACGCCCCTTGCCAGGCCTCGTCATCGCTTTGCGCGGAAACATTCACGGAAATGTCCGGCGTCAGCGGCGTGCCGAGCAGGTCGGTGCCGTCCGCGCCGGTGATGCGCGCGGTGGCCAGGCGCAGGTAACGCCCGCTGTTCAATTTTGTCTCGGTGAACAAGCCGCCCTCGCCCGCCGTTTTTTTGCCAATGATGAGGGCGGTCCCTTTTTGTTTCAGGGTGAACGCCAGCGCCTCCGCCGCGCCGCGCGTGGCTTGGTTGACGAGGACGGCCAGCGGAAAATCCTGTTTCAAGCCCAGCGGCTGATGCTGGGCGCGAAAAACTTGCTGCGGAAAATTCAAGCCTTCCACGGTAAACAACACATCCTGGGACGGCACCAGCAAGCCGGCCAGCATCGCCGCGCCTTGCAGGTCGTTGCCGTCGCGAAAATTTCGCAGGTCGATAATCAGCCCGTGCAAATCGCCCGCCGTCAGCGTGTCCCATTGCCTGAGAAAATTATCCAGTTCCTTTTGCGAAAAATCGGCGGGGCGCCAATAGGCGAGATTGGGCGGCAGGGTTTGCAAGATGGTTTTCACCTGCGGGTCGGGCGTCATCACGGCGCTGACACTGAGCTTGGCTTTGTCGCCGTTTTTGGCGAAGAGGCCGTTGAGCGTCTCCGGTGACAACTGCTGGCTGATGAGGGCCGCCGCGTCGATAAATTGCGTTCGCAGCAAGTCGATGATTTCCCCGGCCTCGTCCGCTGACGGTGACAAAATTTTTTCCGGGGCGTCAGCGGCGGGCGTGTCGGCGTAAGGGTCGGGTTCCAGCACCGTGCCGGGGATGCGCGGCGGGAGCCAAGTCTCATGGTCAGCGACGGTTTTCGCCGCGCCGCTGATCTTGGGATATTCAACCAAACAAAACCACGTCACCGCCGCTCCCGCGATGAAAGAAACGACGGTCAGCAGCAGGATGTTGAAAATAGTCCGCATGGTTTAAGCGTCGCGTTCAAGCAGGTCCAGCGCCTTTTTGCCGATGTCCAGCCGGTATTGCTTGCCCTCAAAGCGAATGTCAGCGGCGATTTTATAGGCGCGGCGGCGGGCGTCGTACAAATCGTGCCCCACCCCCGTCGCCGCCAGCACGCGCCCGCCGCTGACGATGACCTTGCCGTCCTGCCGTGTTGTGCCCGCGTGAAACAGCATGGGCGACGCGCCCTGCAAACCGTGGATGACCTGCCCCGTGACCGGCTTTTCGGGATAACCGGGCGCGGCCAGCACCACCGTCAGCGCGCATTGGTTCTTCAGTTGAAAATCCAGCCGGCCCAGCCGTCGCTCGACAGTCGCCAGCAGCAAGTCCAGCAGCGGCGTCTCCAGCAGCGGCAGCAACACCTCCGTCTCCGGATCGCCGAAGCGGCAGTTGAATTCCAGCACTTTCGGACCCTCCGGCGTCAGCATCAGCCCCGCGTACAACACACCCTGGTAGTCAATTCCCGCCTTGCGCAACGCGCTGATGACGGGTTTGATTACTGTTGCCTCAACCTCCGCCAGCAGCGGCGCGGTGACGATTGGCGCGGGAGCGTACGCGCCCATGCCGCCGGTGTTCGGCCCTTCGTCGTTGTCGCGAATGCGCTTGTGATCTTGCGAGCTGGGCAGCAGCACGTAATCCGTGCCGTCAGTGACGGCATGAATGGACGCCTCCTGTCCCCGCAAAAATTCCTCGATGAGCACACTGTCACCCGACGGGCCGAAAACTTTTCGCGCCATGATTTGGTCAAGCGCCGCGTCAGCGTCAGCGAGTGACTGCGCGATAATCACGCCCTTGCCAGCAGCCAGCCCGTCCGCCTTCACCACCAGCGGGTAACGCCGCGCCGCGCAGTACGCCTTTGCCTCGGCAATATCGGTGAACCGCTCACTGGCAGCGGTGGGGATGCCCGCCCTGAGCAGCAAATCCTTGGTGAAAATTTTGCTCGCCTCCAGCCGCGCGCCGGATTTGTCCGGCCCGAACGCGGGGACGCCGAGGGTGGCGAGTTCATCCACCAGGCCCGCGCACAACGGCGCCTCCGGCCCCACCACCACCAGCGCCGGACGCTCCCGCTCGCACCACGCCTTGATGCCCGCCAAGTCTGTCACCGTCAGCGGCAGATTTTCGCCCAGCGCGCTGGTGCCCGCGTTGCCCGGCGCGAAAAACAATTTGGCGACGCGCCCGTCCTTCGCCAATGACCAACCGATGGCGTGTTCGCGGCCGCCACTGCCGACTATCAGGATTTTCATGGGGATTGATAAAGCAACAATGTTGTTTCCTTGGGAAGTTTTTTATGGTTGAAGAGGTATTCGCTTGAGAGCAGCTTGACGCGCGGGATTTTCGCCGACTCCGGCGCGGACAAAAATTCGTCGAGCGTCCGCAAGTGCGAGAACGTCAGCGCCGAGGTCGCCGTGCGGTATCTGATGGGAACCACCCATTTGGCGCGGGTGTCCCCGACGATTTCCCATAGTTCCGCGACGCTGAGATCCGTGTTGCCCACGGGCAGGAACAACACGTCCACACGCCCGATTTCCCTTGTCTGCCGCCGGTCCAGGCCCCGGCCAATGACGCCAAGGTTGCAAAATACCACGCGGTCAAGCTCCACAACATAGGATGTGTTGTTGAGCGAGCCAGTCTGCCCCGCGCTGTCGCGGTAAGTGGCGACGCCGTGAAACTCAATGCCATTCGCATTGTTCATCCCCAGCCCCGTCAGGCTGCGAAACACCTGCGGCAGGCCGGAGAAAGCGTCATTGCCGGAAAGTTCCGGAACCTCGGCGCTAATCAGCACAATGTCAGCGGGCAGGCCTTCCGGAAAGGTATAGCCGACGCGCGGGTCGTTTGTAAACGGGTCGAGCGCAATGCGGATGCCGCTGGAAGTGATCATATACAAAAATCCATGACCATAAAACCGGACTTCCGTGGCGTTGTTCGGAATTTTCGCCGGCGGTTGTTCATTGTCAGCGGCAGGTTGACGGACGGCGGGGCGTTCTTCCGTCCTGGTCTGCACCGGGCCGGGGCGCAGATGGCTGGCCGTCGCGGCGTCGGACACAACGGCCGGGAAAACCAACGCCACGGTTAAAAACAAACCTCGCATGAACCGCTTATTATGGCGGCAAATCGGGAAAAGACAAACTCCAAATGCCGCCGCCGCATTGCGGGGCGGGATTGGGCTGGCGTGGATTTATTTCACGCCGGGCGTCACGGCGGGTTTCGCGGTTTTGTCCAGGCGCGAGAAAATGCTGGAGAAATCACTCATGGGCGCCTTGCCGCCGAGGGTGTCGCTCTTGCCGACGAACACGGCGCTTTCCGACAGGCTGAACTTCGGCGCGCTGACATCGCCGTACAACTGCGCGTTGCCGACGACCTCCACTTTGTCCTTGGCGTGAATGTTGCCCTGCACTTTGCCGCGGATGATCACGTTTGACTCGGATTTGATGGTCGCCTTCACGATGGCGGACTCGCCGATGAGCAGCGGCCCGGCGGCCTGGATTTCGCCCTCGAAGCGTCCGTTGATTTCAAGTTGGCTGGTGAAACTAAGCACGCCCTTGAACTCCACATCCTCGGAGAGGACGGCGGCGTACGATGATTTGCGATTGTCCATATCTACAGTTTTCTTTTCTGCGTTTTTGTTTTGGCTCCCAACCGGAGCGTTGTTTTTTTTTCCAAACACGTCGGATAACATGGCGGGTATTCAAGACGAATCACGCGCAATGTCCAGCATTTTTACGCGGCGGACGCGATTTTTGCCGCGATTAACGATGCTTGACAGCGCGCCCACTCATCCCTGATATGGTTGGCGTCATGGTGCATCACATTCATTTTTTAAAGCCCAACACCGCCGTCACGCCGGAGCAGATTGAAAATCTGATGGTGGAAACGCGCATCCGCCTGCTCAAGATTCCTGAAATCATGAACCTGCGCGTGGGCAAACGCATTGACCCCGCCGCTGACAATCACCAAGTCTTTTTCGCGTTCGACACGGAGAATCTGGCAAAATTGCGCATCGCTGAGGATGACGCGGTTTACATTAAATTCCGGCATCAAGTCCTGGAACAATTTGTGGAACGGGAAACCACGCTGAATTTCGAGATGGAACCGGGGAAGGATGTCACGTATTCATAACGAGCCGCTGAAGCTCACCGCCGGCGAAGGCGATTTCCTCCATCGTCAGCGCCACGCCCGGAGCCAGCGATAACACCCGCCCGTCCCGCCCCGCGCTGAGCAAAATCAACCCGCGTTGCAAACCGCTGATCATCAGCGCGCCCGCCGCGTTGGGTTGTTTCAACTCAACGCCCCACAACAACCCGCGCCCGCGCACATCCGCCACCGCCGGCAGTGACCGCAACGGCTCCAGCACCGCGCGCCACGCCGCGGCCAGCTCCGCAACCCGCCCCTGACGGTCAGCGTCCGCCCAAAATTCCAGCGCCGCCAGCGCCAGCGCGCACCCGACCGGATGGCCCAAAAACGTGCTCGTGTGCAGCGCCTCGCCCGCGGACTCCGGCCAGGCGTCCATCACCGCCGCCCTGCCGACGCACGCTGACAACGGGAACGCGCCGGTCAGCGCCTTGCCCAGGCATACCAAATCCGGAACGACTTGTTCGTGTTCGCACGCGAACCACCGGCCCGTGCGGAAAAATCCCGTGTATATTTCATCCAGCGCCAGCAGCGCGCCGTGACGGTCGGCGAGCCGCCGCAACAATCGCAAAAAACCGTCCGGCGGCACCACCTCGCCGCCGCGCCCCAAAATCGGCTCCGCCAAAATCACGCCGGTTTCCCCGCGCGACAAAATCCGCGCCATCAGCGGCTCCAATTTTTCCAACTCCGCCGCTGACCGTGGAAACGGCACGAAATCGGCAAAGTCGGCGAGTTGCGCGCGAAACGGCGACTTGAAAAAATCCCATCCGTTGACCGTCAGCGACCCGAAGCCCAGCCCGTGATACGCGCCCTCAAACGCCAGCGCGCGCCGTTTGCCGGTCATCATCAGCGCCGTTTTCAACGCCGTTTCCACCGCCTCAAAACCCGAATTTCCCAGCGCCACCTTCCCCGCGCCCGCGCCCCAGCGCCCGAACGTCAGCGCCGCCAGCCGCTCGCACAACTCCACCTTCAGCGCCGCCGGATGCACGTCGCCCATGCCGTGCTCCAGCACGGCGCTTTGCCCGGCGAAGGCCCGTTTTTTGTGCTCCGCGCCAAACCCCGCCGTCGCCACGCCAAACGCCGAGGTCAAATCCAGAAAACAATTCCCGTCCACATCCCACACATTCCCGCCGTCAGCGCGTTCCCAAAACACCGGAAAATCCGGCGTGACAAACGTCACATTCCGCGACTCGCACGCCCGCAAGCGCCGCGCCAGCTCGCGCGATTTTTTCCCCGGCACCTCTGTAACCAATTTTGGCAGCACCATTTTATTAAACCACGGAACGCGCGGAACTCACGGAATTTATTTTGGCGGTTTCATTTCCCATGGGCTAGCATGCGCTCCATGACCACCCCGCTGACCGTGCAGTTGAAAGCCGAGGCCGCGCGCCTGGGGTTCGATTTGTGCGGCATCGCCCCGGCCCGGGCGGTCGCTGACGGTGATTATTTCCAAGGCTGGCTCGCTGACGGTCACGCGGGCGACATGGCGCCGTGGCTGGCTAAAAATTCCGCCTGCCGCGCCGACCCGAAGTCACTGTTAGCGGCGGCCCAAAGCGTCATCGTGCTCGGCCTGAATTATTACCAACCATCCCCGGCGCGGCGCGGCAAAATCTCCACCTACGCCCTCGGCAGGGATTATCACGATATTATTCCGCCCAAGCTCGACGCCCTCGACCATTGGCTGCGACAGCACGGCGGCACCCAGCGCCGCGCGGTGGACACTTCCGCGCTGATGGAAAAACCGCTGGCCATCAGCGCCGGTCTCGGCTGGCTCGGCAAAAGCACCGTGCTCGTCCATCCAAGATTCGGCCCCTGGCTGTTCCTCGCCGAGTTGCTCACCTCGCTGACGTTGACGCCCGACACGCCCGCTGGCAGTCACTGCGGCACGTGCGCCCGCTGCCTCAACGCCTGCCCCACCGGCGCCCTTTCCGCGCCGTACCGGTTGGACGCGCGCCGGTGCATCGCCTACCTCACCATTGAGCACCAGGGCGGCATCCCGCTGACGCTGAGAAAAAAAATCGGCGACAACCTGTTCGGCTGCGACTACTGCCTCAACGCCTGCCCGTGGGGCCGCCGGTCGCAAGCCACCCGCGAAGCCGCGCTGGCCGTGACGCCTTGCCCCGACCTGCGCGAAATGCTTTACTGGGATGACGCTGAGTTTCGCCGAATGTTTCGCGGCACGCCGATTTTTCGACTCAAACGCCGCCGCTGGCTGCGCAACATCAGCGTCGTCCTCGGCAACATCGGCGCTGACGCTGACCTTCCCGCCCTCCGCCACGCCGCCGCTGACGCTGACCCGCTTGTCGCCGAACACGCGGCCTGGGCCATCGAGCAAATATCCACTCTTGATATAAAAACAAAAATCGCTACAATGCCTCCCCATTAACTGTAGGAGAATAATAAAATATGTGTCCAAAATCATGGTTTTCGTTTTTGAAGGGCCTCTTCTTGACCACGGTCAGCCTGTGGCTCGCGCCATTGGCGGTGCAGACAGCCGCGGGCCTGGATAAAATTGTGACCGTCAGCCCCCGCCAAAACTGGTCGCTGGAGATCGGCTCCGGCGCGGCCTTCTCCAATGTCCGTGAATCCCATCTCGACAACTACACCTACGTTCCCGTCAACATCACCGCCGCGCTGAAGCTGGATGAAATCAGTCTGGACAATTACCACGGCGGCATCTTCCGCGGTTACACGGAATTTTTCTTTCGCGGTTACTGGAACCAGATTGTCAGCGGCCCGGAGAATCGCATCATCGGCGCCTCCTTCGGCCCGCGCTACAACTTTGTGCAACCCGGCTGGAAATGGGTGCCGTTCATTGAGGCGGGCGTCGGCTTCGGGTTTGTCGACTCAAACCCCGTCCATGGCCCTGGCGGCATTTACGACCATCCGCGCGGCATGGGGCAGGATTTCAACTTCACCTTTTCCATCGCCATTGGCGCGCGTTACGATATTGACGAAATCTGTTATTTGCGTGTCTCCGCATTCTATCAGCATTTCTCCAACGCCGGACTTTCCGAACCCCGGCACAACAACCGCGCAATTGATTCCGTCGGGCCGGAAGTGGCTTTCGGCCTGCATTTCTAGCCCAAATTTTGACCGGCCGCTGACGGTGAAGTTTCATCGTCAGCGTTTTTTTAAGACGCCGCGCCGTCAGCGGCGTTCATTCCGCCGCGCCGTCGCCGGCGAGTTCAACCGGCACATTCACGCGGAACACCATGCCCCCGTTTTGGTTCATCTCGGCGATGAGCGCGTCCACTTCGGACAATTTAAAATCCATCTCCGGCACGATCAGCGTTTCCTGCGTGACCGCGTGCTCGTACACCACGCATTTGCGCCCGCCGTTCTCGATTTTTTGCCGCGCCTTCAAAATGCGTTTGCGCTCCAACAGCAGCGCCAGCAAATACGCGCATTTCTCATTCTCAGGCCGCAAATTTTCCAGCAACCGCCGCAACTCCGATTCCGCGTCCTCCCGCGTCACCGCCTCAACGGGAGCGGGCGGGTCGGGCTTGAACACCGACCTCCAGCACGACAGCATCCCCGCCGGCTGCGGCTGTGACTGCCAGGCCTCATCCGACCAGTCCAGCCGTTGCAACCCCTCCGGCTGCTCCAGCAAAAGGGTGTGGAACACCTCATCCTCAGCGAAGAGACGTCCCGTCACCTGACAAACCGGCGAACGCGCCTTGATATTCCACTCCGTTTCAACTACCGCAGCCATGGAAAAAGTCTAAGCCAAAGCCCGGCTTGTACAAGCGCATTTTCAACATTCATCCGGGCGGTCCGCGGTTTCGCCAAAAGCTCACCGTCAGCGGCGCCGCCGCGCGCGGGCAACAAAACTGTTGCATCTTCAGCGCAAAAAACCTACGGTTATGCCGATATGAAATTCTTCAAGACTGTCAGTCTCTTCCTCGCCGTCCTCACCGTCAGCGCCGCCGCCGCGCGCGCGGCGGGCAATCCGTTCATCACCAGTATTTTCACCGCCGATCCCTCGGCGCGCGTGTGGGAGGACGGGCGTTTGTACGTATACGCCTCGCACGACATCGACCCGCCGCGCGGTTGCGATTTGATGGACCGGTATCATGTTTTTTCCACGGATGACATGGCGCATTGGACCGACCACGGTGAAATCCTGCGCGCCAGCCAGGTCCCGTGGGGGCGCAAGGAAGGCGGTTTCATGTGGGCGCCGGATTGCGCGTACAAGGACGGCACGTATTATTTTTATTTTCCGCATCCGAGTGACACCGATTGGAACAAGAGTTGGAAAATCGGCGTGGCGACCAGCAAAAAACCCGCGGGCGATTTCAAGGCGCAGGGGTACATCGAGGGCTTCGGCGGTTTCGCGCTGATTGACCCGTGCGTGTTCGTCGATGATGACGGGCAGGCGTACATTTACATCGGCGGCGGCGGCAAGTGCCTCGGCGCGAAACTCAAGCCGAACATGATTGAAATCGACGGCGGGCCGCTGACGATGACCGGCCTGGAGGATTTTCACGAGGCGACGTGGGTGTTCAAACGCAAAGGGGTTTATTATTTGACCTACGCTGACAATCACAACGGCGCAAACCGCCTGCGTTACGCTGTCAGTGACAGCCCGCTGGGACCCTGGGTTTCCAAGGGCATTTACCTGGAACCGACCGGCTGTGACACCAGCCACGGCTCGGTCGTCGAGTTCAAAGGACAGTGGTACCAGTTCTACCACAACATCGCCATCAGCGGCCGCGGCAATTTGCGCTCTGTCTGCGTGGACAAACTCTTCTTCAACGACGACGGCACCATCCAAACCGTTGTGCAAACCAAGACCGGCGTGCCCGCTGTCGGTGACCTCCCGCCGCCCAAACCCAGTGCCGTCAGGTACGAGGCCAAATCCGCCACCGTCGGCGGCGGCGCCATCATCAGCGACGGCAAAGCGCAAAACCTTCACCTCGACGGCTCATGGTTGCAATGGGATAATCTCGACGGCGGCAACGGCGGACAAACTGCGCTTGACATTTGTTTCGCCGCCGGTGACAACACCAAACTGAGGCTGACAGTGAACGGCGTGGATTACACCTTCATCAACGCCCTCGCCACCGGCGGCTGGGACCAATACACCGGCCACACACGCATCACCGTCCCGTTGAATCCCGGCAAAACCAACACCGTCAAACTCAGCGGCGGCAACGGCGGAATTAACGTGGACAGCCTCAGTCTGTCGCATTGAATAATTTGACTTGCTAATTATGAATTAATCTTCCTATAATGTTGCATGTCAAAAAATAACTTTCGTTCGGTTTATTCGCCAGAAATTCAAAGACTCGCGGAAGTCGCGTTGTACTTGCAGCGCAACTTCCTCACACTCATCACTGAAAGAGTGACAAAAAACAACATGTCAGTGTCACAGTTCAACTTGCTGGGATTCTTGTCACAGGGTCACAGCCTCAACATGAACAAGTTGGCGTCGCTAATGCGGCACACCATGCCCGCCACCACCGGCCTGATGGACCGCTTGGTGCAAGCCGGTCTGGTGGAGCGTCTTGCCTCCAAAACCGATCGCCGCCAGGTGCTGGCCAAAATCACGCCCAAAGGAACCGCGCTGTTCAACGAATTGAAATCGCAAATCGCGTTCACCCTCAGCGAAATCACGGAAAAATTATCCGACGATGATTTGGCGGCCTGGCTGCGGATTTACAACGCGACGCACGAATATTTTGTGGGCATCAAATACATCGAGCCGTAAGTCGCCTCACACACCCGCAATCCAGCCTCCGGCCACCGCGCGACACCGTCAGCGACGCCAACCGTCGGCCCAATGCGCCCCGCCGCCTCACCAATCCTGCTTTTTGCCAAAGGCCGTCACCGGCAGCGTCGCGCCCACGGTGATTTCCTTGGGAATTTCATGCGCGCTAAGCGCCTGCGCATACTCGCGCAACACCGGCAGTGCGCGGTCAGCGTCAGCGCCGGGGCGCAGCACAACCAGCGCCTTCAAATGCTCGCCAGCCAGCCGCACCGCCGCGTCCGCGACCAATTCATGCGCGCGCAAAAAACGCTCCACCCTCGCCGGATACACGTTCAGCCCGGCCACTTGCACCGCCTTGTCCTTGCGCCCGCTGATGGTGAACTCGCTCCCGCCGCTCATCACGGCGAGGTCCGGCAACTCAATGTCCATCGCGGAATTTTTGCGGACAATGCGCTCCAGCCTCGTCCCGCCGTCACCGCTGACAGTGACCGCGCGCCAGCACGGCAGCAGGGCGAACGGCCCGCCCGCGCCGCGAAACGCAATCGCGCCGCTCTCCGAGGAGCCGTAACACTCCACCACGCGCGCCGCGCCGCGATTTTTCAGCGCGACCAGCAGCGCGTCCGGACACGGCGCCGTCGCCGTGACCACGGTGACTCCGGGCGGAAACTCAAAGCCGCTGTCCATGAGCTGTTGCAAAAACATCGGAAACGCCACCAGCAAGTCACCGTCAGCGAGCAACTCACGCCACGGCAGCGAAGGCAGCGGCGGATGCGCGACCGCCGGAATGCCCAGCCACTTCGGCAAATTGATGCCGAACAAAAATCCGTACGCGTGGTGCGCCGGCACGACGCTGACGCTGCGCCTGAGGCGCGGAAACAACCCCGCCACCTCCGCGACTTCCTCGCGCAAATTCGCCCGCGTGTGTTCGCAATCCACCGGCTCGCCCGTGCTGCCGGAAGTGCGGAAATTAAAAATCTGACGCTCGGCGGCGGCGGCGCGGCACACCGTCAGCGCCTCGTCCGCCGTGTCGGGACCGGCGGCGCCGCCGAACAACCCGGCCAAGTCTTGCAAAATTTTCCGCCTCGTCGGCCCGTCAATGTCAGCGAGCAATTCCTCCGGCCCGCCCGAGCCGAACACCGCCAGCACCTTCTTCTTGCGCCGCGCCAGTTCAGTCTTGATAAAATCCGCGCTGATGCGCCGGATGTCCGCGTCGTCGAACAGCGGTGTCAGCCGCCGCGCCGCGCGCCACGCCGCCTGCCAGTCGGGCGCCGCGTCGCTGACCGTCAGCGGCGAATGGTTCGGCGTCAGTGTTAGCAGGAAAAACGCCGCGCCCTCGTCGGTGACCAGATGTTCGGCGGCGATGTTATCCGTGGAAACCCTCGCCATCAGCGGATGGATTTCATCCGCCACGCCGAGCAAAATTTTTTCACACCGCCCCGCCAGCAACCAGCTCCGCGCCGTGATGAGCGCCGAGGCGAACGAGCCGCCCTTCTGACTCACCGTCAGCACCGGCCCGCGCAGGTTCAGCAGCAGTGTCAAATAAGTCTCCAGCACGTTGTGCACCGACGCCGCGAACGCCAGCGGCGACGCGCACAAATCGCCGTCGTCAAGCATGGAATCCATGAACTCGCACGACCGCCGCACCGCGCCCTGCGCGCTGGCCACGATCAGCCCGAAATTTTTTTCCGCCGCGCGGTCAACGCCCGCGAGCGCCAGCGTCCGCGCCGCCGCTGACAATGACAGTTTGGTGTACTGGTCCAGCCGCCGCAAATCGCGCGGTTGAAAAAAAAGCTCCGCCTCGTTTCCACTGCGCGCCAGCGCGCACGCCTCGACAAAGATGTCACCGTCAGCGGCCATCATGCTCCTTTCCCGCCAGCACCAGCGCGGCATTGCAACCGCCCAGGCCGAGCGAGTTTGACAGCGCCGCGGTTTTGTCCGCCGCAACCGGCTGGTTTTCCAGCGCCGGGGTCACCATCAGCCATTCGTCCGGCTCGCCGAAAAAATTCACCTTCGGAATCTCGCCGCGTTCCAGCGCCAGCAATGAAATCACCGCCTCCAGGGCGCCCGCCGCCGCCAGCGCGTGCCCCGTGTAACTCTTCGTCGCGCACACCGGCACGCCGGCGAGCAACTCGCGGCACACCGCCGCCTCCGCCGCGTCATTGTCAGCGGTGCCCGTGCCGTGCGCGTTGACAAATGCGAGGTCGCTGGCGTTCACGCCCGCCTGTGACAGCGCGGCGGCGACGGCTTTTCGCAAACCGCGGCCTCCCGGTTCCGGCGCGGTCGCGTGATAACCGTCGCAGGCGTTGCCGTAGCCGAGCACGTAACCGCGTGGTGGCGTGCCGAGTTGTTCCGCCGCTGACGGTGAGAGCAGCAGTAAAATTCCCGCGCCCTCGCCGAGCGTCACGCCGCGTCGGTCCTTGGAAAATGGCCGGCACGGCCGCGGGTCGGCAATCATCAGCCGGATGAATCCCGTGTACGGAACGAGGTCCAGATGGTCCGTGCCGCCGGCGATGACCGCGTCGCAAAATCCGTTGGCAATCCATTCCGCGCCGACTCCGACGGCGTCCGTGCCGGCCGCGCAAGCCGTGGTCACGGTCTGCGAAATTCCCCGCCAGTTATAATGCGCCAGCACTTGGTCGGAAATGGATTCGGTGACGAAGCGGCGGAACGGCGCGTTGGATGTCGCCTCACCCGTGCGCGCCTGGCGGTAAAAATCAAATGAAAATGCCGACGCCTCCGTGCTGCTGCCAAGACACACGCCCAGCCGCAGCCCGCGCAAATCCGCCGCTGACAGTGACGCCATTGTCAGCGCCTCGTCCACCGCCAGCCGCGCGTAGAGCAGGCTCAGGCTTTCATCGTCAGCGGCGCGCAGTTGCGCCAGCACGGAGTCGGGCGCTTGAAAAATCGGATATTTTTCCGCGTACACGCTGTTCATCCGCGTCACCGGCAGCGACGGGCGCACCGGCCTGCCGCCGAACAACGCCTCGCCCAACTCCGCCGTGTTCGCGCCCGCCGCGCTGACGCTGCCATAACCGCCGACCACGAGGTTCATTTTTTGCGCTCTCGCTCAATGTACGCCCGCAGGGTGCCGAGGGTTTGGAAGATGCGCCTGCCATCCTCCATGTTGTCAATGGCGATGTCGAAATTTTTGCGCAAAATGGTGACCAGTTCAATGGCGTCGAGGCTGTCCAGCCCAAGCCCCGAATCAAACAACGGCGTGTCCCCGCCGACTTTGTCCCATTCAATGCCCGCCAGGTTTAAATTGGCGGCGAGTACTTTTTTCACATCTTCCAGCGTTGTTTCCATAAATAAAAGTCTGTTATTTTTGCAAGCCTGACGATTTGTTGGCAACGGAAAAGTGAGCGCTGTCAGCGGCTGTTTTTCGTGACGATGAATCGAGAGAAATTGTAATGCTGCCGTCAGCGAGGATTTTTTTAAGTTGCAACACCAGGCACAAGCGGATGATTTCCGCCAGGGGCAATCCGGCGCGGCGGGCTTCAGCGCCCAGGCCGTTGATCATGCCATCCTCAAACCGGACGCTAAACTGCGAAACTTTCCGCTCCTGGGAATATTCCTTCAAATTGCGCTTTTCCGCCAGTTGGCGTTCCACGCACAGCCTGATGACTTGCGCCGCGGTCAGTCGTGATTTTTCAGAGACCTCCCTGATTTCATCGGCCAGTTTCCGCTCGATTTTGATTGGAAACTGCCGGTTTTTCTTTGCCTTCACACCTTCATCTAAGCATCTGCCATTGAAATAATCTTTTTAAAACAAGGTATATAAAATCAATTGACACGGGTTCCAAAATAGATAACTTTTAATTACTTCAAAAATGAAGTCAAAAATATGAACAAAAAAATCAGGGTTAAAAAATGGTCCGCTCTTGTCACCATCAGCGGTTTGTTATCAATCATCATGGCGCTGATTGTGGCGGCGGGGCTAATGTCGTGCGCCTCAACCAATCCTGCAATCCCGGTGGGCGGAACCTTCGCCCAGTCCGCCGGCACACTGGAAAAGGCCAAGTCACTGATTTTGCTGGGCATCAGCCAGTACAATACCCGCGACAGCGCCAAGGTCATCGGGCGTGTGGCGGCGCCGGGATTGATTATCGCCAGGCAGGACGGCAACGGTTGGTGGCTGGAAATTGCCATCCGCCACAACGCTGAGAATTTTCAACTGGAGTTTCACGGTTGCTCGGACAATTTGGGCGGCGCCGGCAATATCCACGCCAGATTTCAAAAAACCCAGCGTTTGCTGATGGACTGCATCACCCGGACCGCCGCTCAATACAGCGCGCAAAATGAACTTCAGTGGCAGCGGGACGCGCGAACGCCGGTTTATTAATAATCAACACGGAGCATGATATGAAATTGACGATGATTGTCAGCGTGGCAGGCACGGGTATATTGGCGGCGTGTACCTCAACACAGCAACAGCATTACAGCGGCTTTGACCAGCAAGCGTGGAATAACGCGGCGTTTTCCAACGAGCGGACGACGGTTCAGGAAGCCCAGCGACAGCAGGCGGAAATGCGTTATTACTCCCGGCAAAAACTGGTCAACAAAAACAAGGCCGAGGCGCGCACTGCCGAGGAGTTTGTTGACACGGAACTGGCGCTGCGAAAAGCCACGGTGGAACGGGGCGAGTTGAAGGGCTACTATCGCACGGGCACCCCGGACGCGGTGAACATGCAGAACATCAACAACAGCAACACCAATGTGAACGAAAGCTCCAGTGGCGCCGGTGCTTACAGCCGCTGACGCTCACTCCCACAAATCAAAAAAATTGAAAAACTGATACGGGCGCGCGGCGCAGAATTTTTCCATCGCGGCGGCGAAACGCTCAGCCTCAGCGCGATAGTTTTGGACATTCGCGCCGCGGTCGGGGATGTCCATGACGGCGGTCAGTTCCGCGCCGACGCGGCCTGCGCCGAGGCGTGGGAAAAAGATGACCAGCAGCGGCGCGCCGGTGGCGGCGGCAATGCGGTAGGCGCTGGCGGGGACGTTGATGTTGCCGCCGAGAAACGGCACGCTGAGGGCGCCGCGCGCGCTGCCGAACACGCGGTCGCCGGTCACGCACACCACCGCGTTGCGCGCCAGCGCCGCCATGATTTCCGGCGTGCCGCCGAAGGGTCCGGCCGGGTCAATAAATTGCACCGTGCTCGCCAGACCGCCGTGCTCGTGCGCGAGTTTGTCCACGTCGCCGTCGGGCCGGCGATAGACCACATACTTCGGCACGGGAATGATTTCCATCGCCGCCATCGCCATTTGCCAGCAGCCGAGATGGGCGCTGACAATCAGCGCGCCGCGCCCGCGCGCCAGCAGCGCGGTGATTTGCGCGGTGAACTCCCGCTCGCCGGCGACGCCGGCGCTGCCGCTGATGCCCGCCGCCGCGCGGTCGATGAGCACTTGCCCGAAGCTGAAGTTCAGCCGCCAGCGACGCCACAGTTTTTTCAACCAGCCGCTGTCGTTGAACCGTCGCGCGAGATAAAATTCACCCCGCTGACCGTGAGCGTTGAACAGCGTGTACCACGTCGCCACGCACAGCAGCAGCGCGTACGCCACGCGCCGGCCGCCGCCGCGGATGAGGAAATAAAAAATCCCGTGCGCGAACGCCGACGCCGCGCTGTCACTTGACCAGCGTTGCGCCATACAAGGCTCCCTTCCGCAAAATTTTCCCCAGCAGCCAGACCAACGCGCCGACCGTCAGCGCCAGCGCGGGGGCGACCAGCAGCGACCCCAAAATCCATTCCCAAAATCGATGAAAAAACTCGTGCCCCAGCGTGCGCCAGGAAAGCTCCGTCAGCCACTTGCCGTGCCGCAGCCAGTAGCCGACTTCAATGCACAGCGCGGGCGCCAGCGGCGGCAGCGCGAGTTTTTCCGCGCTGAACGCGACCAGGCGGTTGAGGTTGAACCAGCCGACGCCCCACAACAAAAACATTTGCCGCGCGCCGGGCAGCGCCAGCGTCCCCCAAAACACACCCCACGCCGCCGAGAGGCCGAGCAACAGCGGGTTCTCGCGCCGCTGTAGCTGGGCGATGATGACTTTGAGCGGATTGAGTGTCACGAGCTGGCCGTCAGCGGCGGGGAGGAATTTTTTGTGCGGGATGGGCAGCAGCGCGCGCAGGGTGAGCCGCGTGTTGAGCAGGCTGACCCAAAAATTGTCGCGCCATTTGTGGAAGTGCGAGACGCGCTCCCCGCGCTTTGGATAAAACACGCGCACCGGCACCTCGCTGATGGTGAAGCCGTGCCACAGCGCCTTGATGATAATTTCCACCTCAAACGCATAGCGCCGCGCGGTGAGTCGCAGGCACTCAAACACCGTCAGCGGATACAAGCGCAGCCCGCTCTGGATGTCGCTGACAGTCACGCCCGTTTGCACCCGCGCCCAGAACGCGGAAAAATTGCGCCCGAAGCGCGACGACGCGGGAACATTCGGCGTGTTGAAATCGCGCGCGCCGATGATGATGCTGTTCGGCAACGCGCATCCCTCCGCCAGCAACGCAGCAATATCGGCGGGAAAATGCTGGCCGTCAGCGTCAATCGTCACCATGTGCGTGAAGCCGTGCGCTCGCGCCCACGTTGCCGCTGTCAAAATCGCCGCGCCCTTCCCGCGATTTTTTTCGTGCCGCGTCACCGTCAGCGGCAAGCCCGTCAGCGTCGCCGCTCCTCCGTCGGCGCTCCCGTCATCCACCACCAGCACATCAGCGTAAAGTCGCGACAACTCCCGCGCCACGCCGCTGACGGTGGCGGCGTGGTTGTACAACGGAATGACCATCAGCGGCTTGACCACAAGCGCCCATGCTAGGCAAATCCAGCGTGAAAGGAAGAGTTTTTACTTCCGTTCCGTCAGCGTCAGAATATTGACTTCGCCGCTGATGATTTTTTGCAACGCATAGGCGATGCACCGGCGGATGATGAAACTTTTGCTTAGGCCGGTTTCAATTTTGAATTTATTCAATTGCTTGACTTGGTCGGGGTCCAAGCGGATGGGCATGATAGAGACATTTTTCAAGACGTTTTTCATAGGGTGGAAATTCTACCACAAAACACCAAGATGTAAAAGTTTAATTTCATAAAGTATACTTTTGTATTACAAACTTTTCAACAGTCAACTTATTATCCCCGTCTTATCCTTATTTGATGGGCATTTTCCGCCGCGTGATTTGATGCGAATGCCGGAACTCACAGTTCGCGCGGTTTTTCATAAAAAATCATTCCGCTGACCGCCGCCGCGCGGTTTACATTTCCGTGAATTCCGCTAACGTCGGGCAATGCCAAAAAACGCCCCAGCCAAATTGCACGATGAGCAAAGCACCCGCGACACGCGGCGGCTGCCGATTGACAAGGTCGGCGTCAAAGGCCTGAGGCATCCGGTGCAAATCGCCGACAAGGCGCATCAGCGGCAAAACACCGTCGCCACCATCGCGCTGACGGTGGACTTGCCGCACCATTTCAAGGGCACGCACATGAGCCGGTTTGTCGAGGTGCTGAACTCGCACGGGCGGCTGATTCACGTCGAGAACATCGGAAAAATTCTTCGCGCGCTGCAAAAAAAACTCAACAGCCGCGCCGCGCACCTGGCGATGGAATTTCCATTTTTCCTGGAAAAACCGGCGCCCGCCACCGGCGCGGTCGGGCTGGTGGATTACGTCGCGCGCTTCGACGCCGCCGCTGACGGTGAGCACCTTGATTTCCGCGAAACGGTGATTGTGCCCGTCACCACGCTTTGCCCGTGCAGCAAAGCCATTAGCGAGCGCGGGGCGCACAATCAGCGCGGCTATGTGACGCTGACGGTGAAATTCAAAAAAGTGGTGTGGATTGAGGATTTAATCGCGCTGATTGAGGAATCGGCGAGTTGCGAATTGTATTCGCTGCTCAAGCGTCCGGATGAAAAATTGGTCACGGAAAAGGCGTATGACAATCCGGTGTTCGTGGAGGACTTGGTGCGGAACGTGGCGTTGCGCTGCAACCGGCATCCCGATATCACGTGGTACCGGGTCGAGGCCGAAAACATGGAAAGCATTCACAACCACAGCGCGTACGCGATGATTGAGAAAAAATAACGTCAGCGTCCGGGCACCATGCCGTGTCGCATGATTATTTTCCGCGCCTTCGGGCCGGTCAAATAGCGAATCGCCTCTCGCACCCCGCCCTCCGGCAAGCCGCGGGTGTAGACATAAACACCTTGAATATACGGATAACTTCGTCCCTGCACCGCCGCTGACGTTGGCAGCAAACCGTCCACCGGCAAAATCCGGCGGCCTTGCAAATGGTCCTTGAGCAACGACACGCGCGCCAGCTCAACGTCAGCGCCTCGCTCCACTTCCACACGGGAAATTTCAGTCAATGGACTGTCGCCGCTGACAATGACCGCCAGCCCGTCATACGCGAAGGTGAACGGATGCGCCGTCACCCCCAGCCGCCTCGCCTGCCGCAACTCCGCCGCGTTCAAGTAGCGCGCGGTGAACAATAAATCCACCTCGCCCGCGAGCAGCTCCGGCAGCCCCGCCCCGCTCAGCGTCAGCGCCGGATTCTCCGCCGCCAGCGCCTCCCTCAGCGCCGGAGACAAAACCTCCGCGCCGCCAACCGTTATCTTTTCCGCCCGCGCGGAAAAGACCGTCAACAACGCAACCGCAAACGAAATATTTTTCATTGCCAACCGTTGACTATGGATTAGTTTTTTCTCATGTCCAAGCTTATCGTCATCACCGGCGTCACTCGCGGACTCGGCCGCGCGCTGACGGAACACCTCATCAACAGCGGTCACACCATCATCGGCTGCGCGCGCAACACCGCCGCCATCGACGAACTGGGCGGGCGATTCGGCGCCCCGCATTTGTTTCAAACCGTCGACGTCGCTGACGATGACGCGGTGAAAAACTTCGCCCGCCACGCGCTGGAATCCTACGGCGCGCCCGATCTGCTCGTCAACAACGCCGCGCTGATCAACCAACCCAAGCCGCTTTGGACAATTTCCGCCGCCGAGTTTGACGCGTTGGTTGGCGTCAACATCAGCGGCAACGCCAACCTGATCCGCCACTTTGTCCCCGCGATGATTGCCCGCAAACGCGGCGTCATCGTCAACTTCAGCTCCGCGTGGGGACGCAACCGCACCGACGCCAACCTCGCCCCCTACTGCGCCAGCAAATGGGCGGTTGAGGGCCTGACACAGGCGCTCGCGCAGGAATTGCCGGCGGGCATGGCGGCGGTCACGCTCAACCCCACTGACACAGACACGGACATGCTCCGCACCTGCTGGCCGGCGGACGCCAACGCGTTCCCCATCCCCGCTGAATGGGTGTTGTCCGCCGCGCCATTCATCCTGAAACTCAGCGCGAAGGACAACGGCAAGTCGCTGACAGTGGGATAATTTTTCAAGAGAACATTGACGAAACGCCCCGCCATGGGGATAGTTAACGGATGATTTTACCCCTGCCACCCCTATTGGCGAGCGGCGGAATTTTTTTCGCGTTCGAGCATTCCAACCTCGCTGGCAAAGGCGTCATCCTCTTGTTGGCGGTCGGCTCCATCTTTAGCTGGTCGGTGATGGTCAGCAAATTCGTATACCTGCGCCGCGCCCGCCAGGAAAACAAACTCTTCGTCCGCCGCTACCGCAATTCGCGCGCGCCACTGGATATTTACCGTGAACAACGCCGTTACACCGTCTCGCCCGCCGCCGCTGTCTATCAGGCTGGCGCGGCTGAACTGGCGTTCAATTTGCTGGGTTCGACGGAGGCGGACGAAACCTTTGCCGCCCGCTTGCAAACCGCCGAGCCGATCAATTCCGTCGGCATGTCCTCCGTCCGTTCCGCGTTGGAGCGCGCGGTCGGCGAGGAAGGGCTGAAAATGGAGGCGCAACTCATCGTGCTCGCCACCGCCGTGACCGGCGCGCCGTTCCTCGGTTTGCTTGGCACGGTCTGGGGTGTGATGGACGCCTTCAGCGGCGTCGCCCTCGCGGGACAAGCCAGCCTCGCCGCGCTCGCGCCCGGCGTCAGCGGCGCGCTCATCACCACCGTCACCGGATTGGTTGTGGCAATTCCCGCGATGTTTGGGTATAATTTCCTTGTCGCATCAGTCAAGGAAATGACGGTCGGAATCGAGAATTTCGCCGCGGAATGCCTCGCTGACTTTGAGCATAAATACTTGAAAACACGCGGATGAAACGTTATTCCCAACGGGCGCGCGGCGGCGCGGTGCTGGCGGAGCTGAACATCACGCCGCTGCTGGATTTGTGTTTTGTATTGCTGATTATTTTCATGATAACAACGCCGCTGATGGAGCAGTCGCTCGACGTGAATTTGCCGCGCGCCAAGGCCGACCCCGCCTACCGGCTGGACATCGGCAACATCCTCAGCGTCACGGTCAGCAACAAGGGCGTCATCGGCGTCGGCAAGGAAACGTTGCGCACCGCCGGCGAGCTGGAAATTTTGCTCCGGCATGAATTGCAAAAAAATCCCAAGACCGTCGTCGCCCTGCGCGCCGACAGGGATTTGCGTTATCAGGAACTGATGGAAGTGTTGGATGTTGTGCGGCGCTCCGGCGCGCCGCTGGGGTTGACCAATCTTCCCGACGCCAAAACCACGCCATGACCGACGCCCGCAAAATCTCGAAGAAAACGCTGCTCTGGGTCAGCGCCGCCCATGCGCTGGTCTTGTTGCTGGCTGTGTTTTTCGCGCGTCTCATGGCGCCAACACCGCCGCCGAAGATGCTGGAAATGATCGGGCTTCCCGACTCTCTTAATCCCGCTGACGGTGAGCCGGGTGTCCAACCGCGCGCCCCCGAAATTCCCAATGCGCCATCTCCCGCGCCGTCCGCCGCTCCGCCGCCGCCGATGACTCCGCCGCAACCGCTGCCAGTGACACCATCACCGTCAGCGCCCCAAAACCATTTTCCCGTCGAGCCGCCCGCGCCCAAGCCGCCGCCGCCCAAGCCGCGCACTCCGGTCAAACCCAACCTTACCCGAACCATTCGTGATACCGCAAACTCCGCCGCTGACAGTCAGCGCCACCCCAACAGCGGACTGAATGTCAATTCCGTGGCGGAATCCCTGCGCCGCGGCGTCAGCGGCGTTTCCAACCGCGCCGACGGACCCTCCGGCTCGCCGACTGGAAATCCAAACGGCGACTGGTACCGCACGCTAATTAAGAACACCCTGGAACGCCATTGGATTAAACCGCCGTTGAACAACCCGACGCTGACCACCACCGTAAAAATCCGCGTGCTCGCCAACGGCGCCATTGAATACCTCGGCCTCACCGCCAGCTCCGGCGATGCGGCGATGGACAACTCTGTCGTCAGCGCCGTCCGCGCCGCCGGAAAAGTTTCCAGCCCGCCGCCCGCCGGTTTTAAAATTCCCTATGAGGACACGGTTATTTTCAAATTCAAAAACGACTGATCATCACCGCCGCAGCCACCGGCAGCAATTCCCCGCGCACCAGCACAGCGGCAGCGCCATGGTCAGCCACGTCAGCGCCACCATCGCCACGCACAGCGCGCCAATCATCCAGGCGGAGTTGGCCGGCGACTCGTAGGCCCGGTGCAATAAAAAGCGCCCCGGCATATTCGCCGCGAACGTGTAATGCAAAATCATGTACGCCGTCCGTGTCCAAATCGGGTCTGACAGGTCCAACAACAGCGCCACCCACCCTGCGGCGAACGCTGACAATGAGCAAACCGGATGAACCAACGAAAGCCAAAACCAGCGCGGCAGCGTTTTCATCGCGTTAAAACACCAACACCTCACCGTCAGCGGCGCCGAGGGCGAGCAGTTTATCGTCCGGCGACCAGCGCGCGGCGGTGATTGCCGCGCTGCCGGTGAACACCGCCAGCGGCTCCGGTTCACCATTGGCGTCCCACAACATTAAATTGCCGTCCTTGCCGCCGGCGGCGAAAACATCGCCATGATGGCGAAACTTAATTTCCGTCACCGCCTGCCCGTGCGCGCCGAACATCAGCGGCGTCGTGCCCGCCGGCCCCTTGCCGGAGCAATTCCACAACAACACATCCATCCCGTTGCCCGTCGCCAGCCACTTGCCGTTGCCGCTCCAGTCCAGCGCGCGAATTTTTGATTGATATCTCGGCATGTGCAAATGCGCGCCACTGTCAGCGTCCCAGAGGTGCACCGCGTTTTCCTGGCTCCCGCCGGCCACCCAGCGGCCATCCGGTGACCAGCGGCAATTCCACATCGCTCCCTTCCAATCATAGCTGCGGAGCCGTTTCCCGCTCGCCCCGTGAACCACCACCAGCCCGCCGTACGCCGCCGCCAGTACCATCGCGCCGTTGGGGTACCAACACAAATCCGCCAGCGTCGAGCCAAGCGCCTCGCTGTTGGCGACAAGCTGACCGTCAGCGTTGAGCAACGTCACAATTTTCCCATTCGCCACCGCGAGAATTTTTTGCTCCGCGCCACTGACGTTCACCGGCAGCGGACTCCAAGCCATTTTCTCCAACCACGCCCGCCCCGCCAGATACTCCCAACACCGCTGACCGTCAGCGTCCCAACACCGCACCGCCCCGTCCTGCCCCGCCGTCACCACCCGCTGACCGTCAGCGTGCCAAGCCAGCGCCCCCATCCCCTCATGCGCCAAAAAATTTTTCGGCGCCCCGCCGCTTTTGGGAATCACGCAACCCGTCCCATCCACCCCCGCCGCCGCGAGCCGCTGACCGTCAGCGCTCCACTCCAGCGCGACAACACAATCATTCAGCCGCGTCTCCCAAGCCGGCACTAGCCGTTTCGTGCGAATGGCAGTTTTGGTTTCATTCATAAGCAAACAAAGTAGCACACCCGACGGTCAGCGTGCAATGACAAGCCCATGCCGCAAAGCCTGATTTTGTTTCTCACAGAGGCACAGAGAACACAGAGTTATTTTTGATTAGAAAACTCCGTGTCCTCTGTGAGAAAATAAACGCTTAAAAAATTCCGCCGCTGACCTTCAACAACCCGTCCGGCGCAGAATTCATAAACTCAAATGGGCAACCGGATTTTCAATCTCACTGTCAGCGGGAAAATGAACGCGCCTTTTTTTCGCCAAGGATTGTTTTACCTTGGACATCAGCGTAACCCCCTCGCTTTTCAAATAACCGACGCCGGTTCTGGCGTAGAGCGGTTCGGGCACAAAACGGTGTTGAATCCGCAACCCGTATTTGACCATGCCTTTCAAAATATCTTGGTCGCTGTCGGTCATGATTTAATTGTTGCGCCAAGCAAAACTTTGTCAACGCCAAAACCCGCTGAGGGTGACTGTCAGTGGCAGTGCATTTTTACCGGAGTTTTTCCCCTTTTCGCAAGTCATTAGGACGTAATTTTTTTCCATAGACAGTTGTTCTTTAAATTGTTCTTCAAAATCAACTCTATCCCAACGCCATGCTTCTTGAATCTCATAATTGGAATCGTAAAGAATCCAAATCAGTTTGTCCCACGCAGATTCGTTATTCTTCTTGAGCTTAGTCTTAATATTGGAAACAACGGTAACCTTACTGCCCTTCTTTCCACTGGGACGATTGGCTTTTACTTGGTAGCGTATTTCTTTAAATTTAAAATCAAAACCTTCGGCAACTTGGGAGCGTTCTTCCTTAATCATAAATCGTGAGTAAGCTGCTTTTTTCATCCCAATTAATTTTGCCGCGTCAACTTCTGATAATGCGGAAGTAATGTGTGGTGCTACACCATAGAGCTTCTGCCATTTCAATGCCAAGGAAACGAGTTGTTGTCTTAATGATTTCATATAATTACTTCTCGAAACCCTTGGTTCAACTCTCCCCGGTCAAGGTTCTTGCCGATGAACACCAGCGCGCACTTGCGCGGCTTGCCCGTCGAATCGGCTTCCGGCTTGGCGTCGAGCATCATGTGCACGCCTTGGAACACCACGCGGTTCGCCTGCCCGCTGACGGTGAACACGCCTTTCATCCGGTAAATGTCCTGCCCCTTCGCCGCCAGCAACGCGCTCAGCCAGCGGTTCAACTTCGCGCCGTCCACCTCGCCATCGTGCTCGATGCCGACCGATTGCACGTCCTCGTCGTGGTAATGTTTGTGATGATGATGGTGATGCCCGTGCTGACCGTCAGCGTCGTGGTCATGGTCGTGGCAGCCGCATGAACAGTGCTCGCCGTGTTCGTGATGGTGATGCCCGTGCTCATCCTCGGCTTCATCCTCAGCGTCGAGAAAATGCGGGTCGTCCTTCGTGATGCGGTCGAGGTCGAACGCGCCGACATCCAGCACCTTGGCGAGGTCAACGTCAGCGTTCGTCGTGCGCTCAAACCGCGCCAGCGGATTCACCGCCCGCACACGCCCCTCCAACTCCGGCAACTCGCTGACGCTCACCAAATCAATCTTGTTCAACAGCACAATGTCCGCGAACGCGATTTGCTGCTTCACCTCGGGGCCGCTGTCGATGTGTTGCAAAACATGCTTCGCGTCCACCACCGTCACCACCGCGTCCACCAACAGCGCGTCCTTCAAATCCTCGTCCGCGAAAAAAGTTTGAATCACCGGCCCCGGGTCCGCCAGCCCCGTCGTCTCGATGAGAATGTGGTCGAACTTGTCGCGCCGCCGGAGCAAATTTTCCAGCACGCGAATCAAATCCCCGCGCACCGTGCAGCAAATGCAGCCGTTGTTCATCTCAAAAATCTCCTCGTCCGACCGAATGACCAGCTCATGGTCAATCCCAATCTCGCCAAATTCATTCTCAATGACCGCGACGCGCTTGCCGTGCTGTTCCGTTAAAATCCGGTTGAGCAAAGTGGTTTTCCCCGCGCCGAGAAAGCCGGTGAGAATCGTTACAGGAATGCGTTTGTTTGCGTTCATCGTCAGCGGGCAATCTAGGCCAAAATCCCCGCGGCGGCAACCGCTGTTTGTGTGGCGCGCGCCGGCGTCCGTCACGGTCAGCGGCTAATCTTCCGCCTCCCGCAACACATACACATTTTCCCCGCTGTCAGCGGAGGGCGGTGACGGACGCCGGAAAAAATTCACGATGCTCTCCGCCACTTTCCTGCCGACTCCATGCACCGCGCGCAACTCGCCGATGGTGGCGCGCTTGATTTTTTCCACCGTGCCGAATTGTTTTAACAACGCCAGCTTGCGCGTCTCGCTGACGCCGGGGCAGTCGTCCAGCACGCTCTCGCTGACGCGCCGTTTCATCAACAGTTGATGATACCCGTTGGCGACGCGGTGCGCCTCGTCGCGCACGCGCTGCAACAGCCGCAGCGCGCCGGACTCGCGCGGCAACACCAGCGGCGCGGGATTGCCCGGCTGGAAAATCTCCTCGTTCCGCTTCGCCAGGCCGACAATGGGCTGCCGCCGCAAGCCCAGTTTGCGCAACTCCGCCAGAGCCGCGCTGAGCTGCCCCTTGCCGCCGTCCACCACGACCAGGTCCGGCAGTTTACCGCCCTCGCGCAACACCCGCGCGTAGCGCCGCCGCACAACTTCTGCCATGCAGGCGAAATCGTTCTGCCCCTTGACCGAGCGGATTTGATAACGCCGGTGTCGGTAACGGTTGGAGGTGCCGTGGCGGAAGCACACCATCGACGCGACTTTGTGCGTGGTGGAAATGTTGGAAATGTCAAAGCACTCAATCCACTCCGGCACGCCCGGCAACCGCAGCGCGTCGCGCAATTCCGCGAGGTCGCGTTCCGGCACCACCGTGCCGGGCAGGTCGCGCACGAACTTGCGCGACGTTTCCGTGGCTCTGCGGATGTCGTGCAGCAAATTGCGGAGCGCGGCGGCTTTTTCAAAATTCAACGCGGCGGCATGCCGTTTCATTTCATCCTCCAACGCCCGGGTCATCTCCGCCGTCCGGCCTTCGAGAAACTCGCACGCCTGCCGCACACGCTCATGGTAAGCGTCGCGGCTGATTTTTCCGACGCACGGCGCGGAGCAGTTTTTGATGATGTGATCCAGGCAATGCCGGAACGTTTTTTCGTTCGGCAGCGCCGGCGCGCAGGAGTGCAGCCCGAATTTTTTTTTCATCAAGTTCAGCGTGTTGCGCACCGCGCTCGCGTGGGCGAAGGGGCCGAAATAATGGCTCCCGTCGTCCTTCTTCAAGCGCGTGAACTGGAAACGCGGGAACGGGGCGCCGAGGTTGACCTTGATCAGCAACAATTGTTTGTCGTCGCGGAAGCTAATGTTGTACTTCGGGCGGTATTCCTTGATGAGCCGGCTTTCGAGGATAATCGCCTCGGCGTTGCTCCTGACCGTGTGGTAGTCGAAGTCCCAGATGCTGTCAATGAGCGCGCGGGTTTTGAGGTCGATCATCGTGCGGCGCGAGGGGCGGAAATATTGCGACACACGCCTGCGCAAACTCCGCGCCTTGCCGACGTAGATGACGCGGTTGAGCCGGTCTTTGTAAACATACACGCCCGGCTTGTGCGGCAGCGCGCGCACTTTCGGCGTCAAGTCAGGACGGTCGGAGGTCATGGTTTAATTATAGCGCACCATCACCGCCGCTGACAGTGCGAACGTTAAAACTTTGCACTTCGCGTTTTAGCTCTTAAACTCAAGGCATGTTTGCTTTCCGCTGCCTTCTGCCAATGCTGCTCCTCGGCGCGCCGCTGACCGTGACGGCGGACAGCCACGTGCAGGCGGCGTTGGTCAGCGAAACGCTGGCCGTGACGCCGGGTCAGCCGTTCACCGTCGCGCTGCATTTCAAAATCGCCCCCGGCTGGCACACGTACTGGCGCGACCCCGGCCCCGCCGGTCTGCCCACCAAACTGACGTGGACCGCGTTGCCGGAAGGCTTCACCGTCAGCGACATTCAGTGGACCAAGCCAAAAAAATTCACCGTCAGCGGAATCACCAGCCACGGCTACGAAAATGAGGCGTGGCATTTGGTGACAGTCACCCCGCCCAAGGAAATTCCGGACGGACAAAAAAGCGTCGGACTTTCCGCAAAAGCCGAGTGGCTGGAATGCGCCGACATCTGCGTCCCCGGCGCGGCGGACCTGTCACTGACACTCACTGTCAGCGGCAGCGTCATTCCATCGTCGTTTTTTGAGCCAATCCAGGCCGCGAAAAAATCAATCCCCGCTGACGGTGAAAAACTCCCCGCCACCTTCCCGCTGACACTCGCCCTCGCCTTCCTCGGCGGCCTGGTGTTGAACTTGATGCCATGCGTCTTTCCCGTGCTGGGCGTCAAAATTCTCAGCCTCGTCAACCTCGCCGGCCATGACCGGCGGCGGCTCGTCCGCCACGCGCTCGCGCACGCCGCCGGCATCGTCGTGTCATTCTGGGCGCTGGCGGCGCTGCTGCTCGTCCTGCGCGCCGGCGGGCAACAACTCGGCTGGGGTTTCCAACTTCAATCGCCCGTGTTCGTCCTCACGCTGACGGTGACGCTGCTGCTGTGCGCGCTCAACCTCAGCGGTGTGTTCGAGTTCACCCTCGGCGTGCGTGGCCACAGCGGAAACGGCGACCGCTCGTCCGGCTCTTTCCTCACCGGTGCGCTGACCGTGGCGCTGGCGACGCCCTGCGCCGCGCCGTTCCTCGCCACCGCCCTTGGCGCGGCGCTGACGCTGAACGCCGGCCCGGCGCTCGCGCTCTTCACCGCCGTCGCGCTTGGCCTCGCCTCGCCGCACCTCATCCTCAGCGCGCGCCCGCGCTTGCTGAACTTTTTGCCAAGACCCGGCGCGTGGATGCTGACGGCGAAACAACTGCTCGCCTTCCCGCTCTACGCCAGCGTCGCGTGGCTGCTGTGGGTGCTCGCCGCGCAAGTGGATGGCGACACATTGTTGCGCGCGCTGCTGGCGCTGACGGTCGTGGCCTTCGCCGCGTGGCTCCACGGTCAGCGCGCCAACGCGACACGGTGGCGATGGGTCACCGTCAGCGCCGCGTGGCTGCTGGCGCTGGCCATGCTGCTCCGCGCCGCCCCCCGCCCCGCTGACGCGATTCAATGGCAGCCCTGGTCGCCGGAGTTGGTGGAAAACGCGCGCGCTGACGGTCATCCGGTGTACGTGGATTTCACCGCCCGCTGGTGCGCAACGTGCCAGACAAACAAAGCTCTGGTCTTCAGCTCCAAAGCCGTGCGCGAAAAATTCCGCGAACTCGGCGTCATCACCCTCAGCGCCGACTGGACCACACGGGAGCCGCGCATCACCCGCGAACTCGCCCGCCACGGCAAAAGCGCTGTGCCCTTCACCCTGCTTTACCTCCCCGCTGACAGCGAGCCAATCGTCCTCCCCGAACTCCTCACCCCGCAAATCGTGCTGGACTCCCTAGGGCAAATCGACATTCAAGACCGCCAGCCGCGCACCAGCCCCGAAAGGGCTGAACAGGAATAACCGTGGGTAGAGCAAACCCACGAACTGTATCAAAAGAAAGCCTCGTCCCCGAAGGGGGCGAACTAGCGTGGGAGATGGATGTTGGGTTCGTCCCTTGCGGGAAATGGAAGTGTGCGGCGGCTACACACATTCCATCCCTTTGGGATTGCCGCCTCAGCGAGAAGCATGGGGTCACGGTCAGCGGCAAATCTCCCCCGCTGACGTTGATGTTACACTGGTCGGAAGCCTTGGCGACGACTTGCGCGGCAACAAAGCGGGTGACCAACAGCGCGCTGATGATGAGCAGGCCAAATCCCCGGCCAAACAAGTTCATAAGCGCGTGACACGTCTTTTGGCAAAAAGGCGGGCAAACAAAACCCGAAAATCA
>JAITHY010000069.1 GCA_031279715.1 Verrucomicrobiales bacterium
CCCTGCTGGTGTCCGGCGCGACCTCGCATCCGGGGTTGGCCGGAATCAAAGAACTGCTGGCGCGTGACATCAGCGGCAAAAGTTACGCGCCGACGGGTGATCCGGCGGCGGCGTGCGCGGCGGTCATCGGCAGCGCGGAAAAAATTCCGTACGAGACGCTGAAGGCGGAGCACATCAGGGATTACCGCCGGCTCGCCGACCGTGTGACATTCCAATTCGGCCCGCTGAACATGACGGCGGAACAATTGCCCACCGACGAACGCATCCGGCGGCGGCGCGCTGACGGCGGCGCCGACCCCGGCCTGGAGGCACTGTACTTTCGCTTCGGGCGCTACTTGCTAATCGGCTCGTCGCGGCCCGGCGGTTTTCCGGCGAATTTGCAGGGCATCTGGGCCTGGCAGATGAACCCGCCGTGGAACGCTGATTTTCACACCAACATCAACGTGCAGATGAATTACTGGCCGGCGCTGACGATGAACCTCGGCGAGTGCGCGCTGCCGCTGTTCGACCTCATGGACATGCTGACGGTGCCCGGTCGTCACATGGCGCAAACGCACTACGGCGCCGGCGGCTGGGTGGCGCACCATTTGACCGACGCCTGGGGATTCACCGCGCCGGCGGACGGCTTGGTGGGCCTCTGGCCGCTGGGCGCGGCGTGGCTGGCGGCCCATCCGTGGGAATATTACCAGTTCACCCAGGACAGGGAATTTCTCGCCGACCGCGCATGGCCGCTGATGAGGGGCGCGGCACGATTTATTCTGGATTTTCTTGTTGAAGCCCCCGCTGACAGTCCGGTGGCGGGCCGGTTGGTGACCAATCCCTCGTACTCCCCGGAAAACTCATTTTTTCTGCCTGATGGCAAGGCGGCGATGTTTACCTGCGGCGCGACAATGGATTTGATGATTATTCGTGAACTTTTGTCAAATTGCATCCAAGCCGCCACGATTTTGGACGCTGACGCCGAGTTTCGCCGGGAGTGCGCGGACGCGCTGGCGCGCCTGGCGCCGGTGAAAATCAGCGAGTCCGGGCGCATTATGGAGTGGATTGAGGATTACAAGGAAACCGACCCGCATCACCGCCACGTTTCGCATTTGTATGGCCTGTATCCCGCCAGCCAGATTACCACGGCGACGCCGGAATTGCTGGAAGCCGCGCGCCGGTCGCTGACAGTGCGCGGCGACGCCTCGACGGGCTGGAGTCTGGCGTGGAAAATCAACCTGTGGGCGCGCCTGCGCGACGGCGACCATGCTTATCTGTTGTTCAGTAATTTGCTGAACAATATGACCCTGCCCAATTTGATGGACGTGTGCCCGCCGTTCCAAATCGACGGCAATTTTGGCGCGACGGCGGCGTGCGCGGAAATGCTGCTGCAAAGCCAGCTCCAGGGCGCTGACGGTGACTTTGAATTAAGTCTGCTGCCCGCGCTGCCAAAGGCCTGGCCGGAGGGCCGGGTAACCGGTTTGCGCGCCCGCGGCGGTGTGACCGTGGACTTGGAATGGCGGAACCACGCCCTGACCCGCGCGGTTTTCCACGCTGACCGTGACGCTCAGGTCACCGTCAGTCTCGGCCAGCAAAGGCAGCGGTTGAGCGTTAAACGAGGCCGTCCGCTGATGGTGAACGTCCGGTTGGCGGTGCAATAAGCGCGTACATTCCGCTGACGGGACAGGCTCACTGTCAGTGTTATTTTAACGGCGTCAGGCGAATGTTGCGGAATTCCAACGGGCCGCCCTCGCTTTGCAAGGCGATATGACCGTTGTTATTTTGCGCGCTGACGCCGCGGTTTTTGAACTCGCCGTTGATGAAGACGCTGATAGTGTTGCCCTCGCAGATGAGGTCGGCATTGTTCCATTCGCCGACGGGATTTTCGTTGGACTCGCCGGCGCGGGCGAGATTTTCACGACCGGGCGCCGGCTCAATGCCGGAGCCGCCCATTTTGATGAAGTCGCCGGCGCGGCCGGATTGCAACTGACACTCAATGCTGTTGGGCCAGAACTTCGGTTCTTGCACGAACAAAAACACGCCGCTGTTGCTGGGCTTTTCAATCCAGCGCCACTCGATGTGCAGCCGGTAATCGGCGTATTTGGCGGCGGTGTAAATGTAGCCGAACGGTTGCCCGCTGACAGTGAGGACGCCGTTCCTGACGCCGAAGGTGTCTTCCGGCTTGGCGGCGGACTTCGGGTCAAGCACTGCGTGCCAGCCGTCGAGATTTTTGCCGTTGAACAGTTCGATGGTCGCCCCGGCTCGCGCGACAACGGGCGCGAGCAACAGGACGCTGATGGTGAGGATTTTGCCGAGTTTCATCGGCTTGGATTTTCGCGCAAAGCCTCCGGAAGGCCAAGCAAATTAAAAAACTTTGCCTCCCGTTGTCTTTGCGCGAGAATGACGGGGATGAAAATCACGTTGATTGGGCATGGGATTATCGGGCGGGCATGGAGCGAGCATTATCTCGCTGACGGTCACGAGTTGCGGATTTGGAACCGAACACCGCGGGCGGCACCGCATTTTGTCAAAAATTTGAACAACGCCGTCAGCGGGGCGGAGGTCGTGCAGGTGGTCATCGCCGACCCGTCGGCGATTGCGTCGGTGCTGCCGGCGGTGGTGGCGAATTTGTCACCGTCAGCGCTGGTGATCCAATCGTCCACAATTTCGCCGGATGCGTCGGATAAATTTTTGGCGGCGGTCACGGGCAGCGGCGCGTCGTACGTGGAGGCGCCGTTCACCGGCAGCAAACTCGCGGCGGAGCGGCGGGAGAATGTGTTTTTCCTCGGCGGCAATGAGCGGGACAAGGAGCGGGCGCGGGCGGTGCTGGAGACGCTGGGCAGGACATTTTTCGACATGGGGACGAACCGCCAGGCGTGCGCGATCAAGCTGGCGATGAATTTGCAAATCGCGTCGATTTCGCAGGCACTGACCGAGGCGCTGGAGTTCGCGCGGCGGGCGGACATCAGCGACGCGAAGTTTTTTGAGGTACTGGAGCAGAACGTGGCGCATTCGGGGCTGAGCGATTTGAAGCAACCGAAGCTGCTGGCGGACGATTTTTCACCTCAGTTTTCGGTGAAACATTTGCACAAGGATTTGCGGCTGGCACTGGCGTCGGTGCCGAGGAATTTGCTGCCGCTGACGGCGCGGGTGGCGGACATCTTCAGCGATGGCATTGAACAGGGGTTGGGCGAGGAGGATTTTTGCGCGCTGATCAAACTGCTGCAAAGATAACGGCGGCGTCAACGACTTCGTCACCGGACGAAGTTACGCCGGTAAGTCCGCGCGGAAGGCGCCAAGTTTGAGTTATTACACATCATCGAGCCGCTGAGCATGAAGGATGAGTTTGCCGCGTGGAAGCGCGGCGGGAAATCGCGGAGTTCATGCTTCAAGGAAAATGCGAAATGCATTGGCAACTATGAAACCAGCCGGGGGGCGCCGATTGGCAAAGTCGAAAAAGCACCGGAGGAGAGCCTCGTTTATCTGCCGACAGACAAAAGTTCGTGACAGGCCGCCGACGGTCTTGGTTGGTTTGACAAGACGGTTTTCGTAGTCGTATTCGTAGAGTTCTTCCATGTCGCCGGGCGGGATTGCTTCACCACTGTCAGCGCCTTCGCTGACGATGAGATGGTCGCCGGATTCGGTGAGCAGGGAGAA
>JAITHY010000136.1 GCA_031279715.1 Verrucomicrobiales bacterium
GTACCGCGTCGGTCTGGAGCGTCCCAGTTACAACCTGATTCTGCACACCGCCCCCGTGCGCTGGCGGACGATTGAGGAATGGGGCACGATGGAGCAGGATTTCCGCTGGCACATTGAGATTTTTCCACGGCTTTCCGGCGTGGCGGGTTTTGAGTTTGGCACCGGGTTTTACATCAACTCCATGTTCCCCGAAGACTCGGCGAAATTTTTACGGGAGGTAAAGACCGATGCTTGATGTTCTGTTTCTCTGGCACATGCACCAGCCGTATTACGTCGATCCGCTGACGCGGACGGCGATGATGCCGTGGGTGCGTTTGCATACGGTGAAGGGGTATCTGGACATGATTGAAATGGCCAACCGCTTCCCTGACATGCGCATGAATTTTAACTTCGCGCCCGTGCTTGTGCGGCAGTTGCTTGAGTTTCAGCGGCGCGAGGTGAGGGACTTGTGGGAGAGTTGGTCGCGCACACCGTCAGCGGCGCTGGGGTTCGCGGAGAAACGCGGGATTTTGGAAAATTTTTTCAAGATTAACTGGGCGACATGTGTGAACACGCATTCGCGCTACGCGCAACTGCTCGATTTGCGCGGGCGAAAAATAACGGAGCAGGCGCTGGTGGAGGCGGTGTCGCGCTTCACGGAGCAGGATTTTCGCGACTTGCAAACATGGTACAATCTCGCGTGGTGCGGATTCGGCATTTGCCGGCAGTATCCTGAGTTGCCGCGGCTGAAAAGCAAGGGACGCGATTTTTCCGAGGAGGAGAAAAACCGCGTGCTGGACATTCATCAGGAGGCGATTGGCAAAGTGCTGGAGTTTTACCGAACGGCGCAGGACGAGGGGCGTATCGAGGTGACGACCACGCCGTTTTTTCATCCCATCATGCCGCTGGTGTACGATACGGATTTCGCCAGGCGTTGCATGGCGGGGCGTGAGTTGCCGCTGAGGTTCAGCGCGCCGGAGGATGTGCGGCAGCATTTGGCGCTGGCTCAGGAACTGCACCAACAGGTGTTTGGGCGGAAGGCGCGCGGGTTGTGGCCCTCGGAGGGTTCGGTCGCGCCGGAACTGGCGCCGCTGTTCGCGGAGGCGGGGATTGAGTATTTTTGCACGGATGAGGAAGTCTTGTTTCGCAGTCTGAAGCTGGACCCTGTCCACAGCGCGCGCAAGGTTGACCGGTTGGAGTTGTTCCAAGGTTGGGACTTCACCATCAGCGGCGCGCGGGTGCGGGGAATGTTCCGCGAGCGTCCATTGTCAGATTTTCTCGGTTTCAACGCGGCGCGCAATTCCGCCAGGGACGCCTCGGCGCATTTGATCGCGCATTTGGAAAATATCGCTGACGCGGTGAAACATGCCAATGGCGCGGTGCTCATCGCGCTGGACGGGGAGAATCCCTGGGAAGCCTTCGCTGACGGTGGCGAGAAATTCCTGACGGTTTTTTACGAGTCGCTGTTGAAGAACAAAAAACTCCGAACGCGTCGCCTGGGCGATTATTACGACGAGGCGCGCAATTTGCCGGAGGCGCGCAATTTGCACACCGGATCGTGGATTAACAGCGACTTCGACATTTGGATCGGCGACCACGAGGAAAACCGCGCGTGGGAGTGGCTTGGCAAAACCCGTGAGTTTCTCAAGGGCGCGGAATCCGGCATGAGCGAGGACACGCGTCGCAAGGCGTGGCAGGAAATTTACGCGGCGGAGGGGAGCGATTGGTTTTGGTGGTACGGTCCTGATTTCCAGAACGACAGCGATTTTTTATTCGACGCGCTGTTCCGCAAGCATTTGCAGAATGTGTATGTTCTGGCGCAAGCCACCGTGCCGCAATATCTCGACGTGCCCATCCGCCAGCGAGGCATCCCCGCGACGTACACCACGCCGACGCGCTACATTTCTCCGCGCATCGACGGCGGGGCGGGCGGTTATTTCGATTGGTTTGGCGCGGGGCATCTGGACATGGACATGCAGCAAACGGCGATGTTTCAATCGGGGCGCGTCAGCAAGGCGATTTATTTCGGGTTTAATGAAAAGTCGTTTTTCGTGCGCTACGAATATGAAAAGAAAGCGCCCGGTCATGTCATTCTGGATTTTTGCCAGCCGAGTCACCGCCGCCTGGTGCTAAAACGCGACACTGTCAGCGGCGAATACCGCGCTGAGGTTGAGGCGAGCAAGGATGGCGTGGTTTACGCGCCGACGGGCGAAACCTTCGCTGTCCGTCACAAATCCCGTCTTGAATGCGAAGTTCCGCTGACAGTGCTCGGCGTTTGCGGCGACGGCGCGCCAATGGCATTCTTCATCCAAATCCTCGACCAAGGCGTCGGCGTCGAGCAATGCCCCGAACGCGGGTTGATAGAATTCAACGGTCCCTCGGCGGAATTTGGCTTAAAAAATTGGTTTGTGTAAACTTAATGGGGGGAGTGTTAATCTTGCCTCAAACGGTGGTTTTGTTAAGGTTATGTGCTCATGCGATACGTCAACGTGGCATTGGCTTTGCACCATCACCAACCGGTGGGGAACCTGCCATATGTCCTTGAGGCATGTTACCAGCGGTGCTACTGGCCGATTTTGTCAGCGATTGAGCGATATCCGAACTTGAAAATCAATTTGTCTTACTCGGGGATATTGCTGAATTTTTTTGCGGAGAAACATCCTGAGTTTTTGGAAAAATTAAAATGGCTGGTTGCTTGCCGCCAGGTGGAATTGCTCGCCACGGGATTTTACGAGCCGATTTTGCCGGAGATTGAGGAGGAGGACCGGCAGGGGCAGTTGCGGTTGATGATGGATTGGCTGGACGCCAACCTCGACGCAACGCCGCAGGGCGCGTGGCTGGCCGAGGGCGTATGGGAAAACTCACTCGCCAAGACATTTCGCCAGGCGGGGTTGAATTACACGATTATCCGGCACGAACGGATGTTGCAAGCGGGCGTGACGGAGGCGCGGTTGCATGGGTACCATGTCACGGAGCATTTCGGGCATGTGTTGCGGCTGTTTCCGCGCGACCCGGAGTTGTACCGGATGATTCCTTACGGCAAGCCGGACGAGTTGCTGGCATACTTGCGGCGGATGGCAAACCGCGCGATTGGGACGACGCTGACGGTGGATGATGTCGCCGAGCGTTGGGGCGTGTGGGCGGGGAGTTTTGAAAAAATTCAGCAGTCGGGAGCGATGGAAAAAATGTTCGCCGTGCTTGACGCTGCCGGTGACTGGTTGCGGCTTCGCACATTTTCCGAGGTGATTAACGAGGAGCCGCCGCGCGGGCGGTGCTACATTCCGGCTGGGGCGAGCGCGGAACTGGGGATGTGGTCGTTGCCGGACGAAAGCCGTCAGCGGTTTGTGTGGGCGTTGAGCAACCTCCGAAAGCGGCACGATGCGGGGCGTTTTTTACCGTTCTTTAGGGCGGGGTCGTGGGGCGGATTTCGCGGGCGGTATTGCGAGTCGAACTTGATGGAGAAAAAGGGGTTGTGGCTGAAGTCGCACTTGTCAGCGTCAGCGGCGGAAGAACACGGGCGGGCGCGGGATTTGTTGTGGCAGGCGCAGTGCAACACGGCGTACTGGCACGGCACTTCGGGCGGAATTTATTTGCCGCACTTGCGGCAGGCGATTTGGGAGCGGCTGCTGGCGGCGCAACAACTCATCCTCAGCGGCGCGCGGGAATGGAGGACGGAGCAACGCGATTTTACCGCCGATGACCAGGATGAGTTGCTGGCGTTCAATGATCGGTTGTCATTCCTGGTCAAGCCGGCGTACGGCGGTTGTTGTTTTGAGTTTTCCCTGCTGGCGGAGAAATGGAATTTTGCCAATACGCTGACACGCCGGCCGGAGACCGACCCCGTTGCCGCTGCGGATGACAGTCAAAAAAATCCGTCGCTGCCGGTGGACGATTATGAGCGGCATTTGTTCCAAGATCGCTTCATCAGCCGCCACGTGACCACGGAGGAATTGCAACAGGGCACATTCCGCGAGGGTGGCGATTTTATTGGCGGGGCGTACCGGCTGGTTGGCACGGCCATGCGTGACGGGGCGTTGGAAATTGAATTGGAGCGGCTGGGCAATTATTTCGCCAGCGGCGCGGGACAGCCCGTGCGGGTGGTAAAAACTTACGCATGGAATCGCGAGGCGACGGAGTTGCGCGTGTGTTACCGCATCAGGAATGAGAGCGCGCTGCCGCTGAGTTCGTGTTTTGCCGTTGAACTCAATCTTTGCACCGTGCCCGCTGACGGCGGGGAGGCGGCATCCGGCGGCAAGTCGCGCAGTCTCGAAAGCGCGTGGTATGAGGATTTATGCGGGGAGTTGACGCTGACGCTGACCAACCGCCTGAAGTTCATCGTCAGCGCGTCGGAACCGATGGCGGTGTGGTCATATCCCATCAACAGCCAAAGTGAGGCGGACGATCAGGCCCCGCTGGTCCGGCAGGGGAACTGTTTCCTGTTCGGCTTGCCGTTGACCTTGGAGCCAAACGATGAGGCGCGGTGCGAGTTAATTGTCACCCTGTCAGAAAAAGTTTGAATGTCAGCGGGCTTGGCGATATGCTTTCCGGCATTGTTTATGAAAAAATTTGCTTTGTTATTGGGTGCGGCGCTGGCGCTGGGCGGTTGCGCCAGGGAACGCAGCATCAGCGTTGACGAACCCGTGCCACCGGTGACTGAGGTTGACAATCAGGCGGCCGTCAGCGAATCCGAACTTCAATCCGGCGGGCAGACGCCGCCCGCTGATGTTGACAATACCGCGGTACAGCCCAAGCCGTGGGTGCAGCCCGCGCCCGCCGCCCAAGCCGCGGGGCAATCCAAGTATCCCGTGGCGAAGTCGACAGCCAACAGGCCGGGCATTGTCCGCAGCCCGTATGCGCCGTATGCGGGGGATGTTGATG
>JAITHY010000163.1 GCA_031279715.1 Verrucomicrobiales bacterium
GGTGATGTTTTTGCCAATATCGCTCTTGCGAAGTTCGTTGCAATGATGCGTTCTTTTCATATAGTTAATCCTAAAATTCTAACCATCCGCCAGCGCGGTCACTTTGCCGCCCACTATCAGCGGCTTGACGTTCACCTGCTCGCGTGTCGCCAGCGTCTTCAAACCGCAGACACCACTGTCAGCGTATTCCTGTCCGATGAACAGCGCGTACCGGTGACCGCGCTCCTCGGCGGCTTGGAATTGCCTGCCGACTTTCGCCGCTGACAGTGGATAATCCACGCGATAGCCGCCGTCGCGCAGGGCGGAGGCGAGCGCCAGGGCCCGGGGGCGCAAGGTTTCATCCGCAATCACCAAGTAATACGAGTCACCGTCAGCGGTCTTCGGCGCGAGATTTTTATCCTTTAAAATCTCGCCAATCACCACGTCACCCATGCCAAAACCGACGGCGGGGAGGTCAATGTCAGCGATGAGTTGCAACAGGTTGTCGTAACGCCCGCCGCCGGCGATGGCGCGGAATTTGCCGCCGCGGTCGTGCACCTCGAAGACCACGCCGGTGTAATACGCCAGCCCGCGCACGATGCGGAGGTCCACTTGCACGGCGTCGCTGAGGCCCAGCGAGGCGCACGCCGCCAGCAGCGTGTCGAGCCGCCGACTGTCAGCACCGCCGTTGAGCAGGGCAAAAACTTCCGCTGACAGTGAGCCGAGTTTTTCGCGCGAGACTTCCTCCGGCGTGCGCTCGATTTTGTCGAGCACTTGCAGGAAGTCGTAGATTTTGCCGCTGTCGGTCACGTTGTGCTTCGCCAAAAAATCCAGCCAGAACTGGCGGTCGCTGACCCTGATGACATAATCCTCGCGCGTCAGTCCCAGCCCGCGCAACGCATGGTCAATCATCGCCAAAATTTCCGCCTCCGCTGACAATGACGGCTCGCCGACGATGTCTCCGTTCCACTGAAAATGCTCGCGCAACCGTCCGCGCTGCGCCCGTTCGTAGCGAAACAGTTGCGGGATGGCGAACCACTTGAGAGGCTTTTTGTAATCGCGGTGCCGCGCCCCCGCCAGGCGCGCAAATGTCGGCGTCAACTCCGGACGCAACGCCACCTCGCGCCCGCCCTTGTCCGTGAAATTATAAAGCTGCCCGATAATTTCATCGCCGGATTTTTTTTTGTACAACTCCAGCGGCTCCAGCGGCGGCCCGTCGTATTGCGAAAATCCAAACGCCCGCGAACTCTCGCGCCACCCGCTGAAGATGTGCTCGCGCAACGCGCAATCCTCAGGATAAAAATCACGAAAACCGGAAAGGCTTTGAAAAGACATGGGGTTACACCGCCGGGGGGGTTGTTTCACTGTCAGCGACGGTCTTGGTGATGAGCTTTTCAGACAGCGCCGCCACCTTCGCTTTCATCTCCTTGCCCGCCTTGAACTTGACCACCGCGCGTTGCGGGATGGGGACGTCAATGCCGGGCCGTTTCGGATTGCGCCCGACACGCCCCTTGCGGAGGCGGATTTCAAACACGCCGAAATTGCGCAACTCAATGTTTTTCCCCTTGGCGAGGCTTTCGACCAAATAATCAAGGGTCTTTTGTACAATTACGAGCACCTCCTGCTGGACGATTCCCGTTTCGTTGCTGATGCGAATAACCAAGTCGCGTTTTGTTAAATTAGCCATGATGTTTTTCCAGCCTGACAGCTTGGAAGCATTCTGGAAAAACGCAAGCGTAAATTAAAACTATCTCGCGCAAAGACGCCAAGCCGCAAAGTTTTTATGGCAAAATAATAACTTGGCGTCTTGGCGCGAGATTTTATTTGGCGAGGGAGCAGGCAATGTTCGGGCTTTGCGGGTTGACATCCACGGTGCGGCATCCGGGGTGCGCCACCAAATCCATGTCCTCCATCGGAATCGCGCCGAGCAACACTTGGTCGCCCATCACCAGCGCACCCGTGTAGCCGACGCGGTTTTTGAACCGCAACTCCACCGGCCCGACATACGGCACCAGCCGCCGCTGACCGTCAGCGAGCGTGACTTCCTTGCGGTCTTGCTCGGCGAGTTGCAGTTGCAAGCGGACGTGTTCGGGGATGCACAAATGCACCGCGCCCATGTCCGCCAGCGCCTCCGCCTCGACTGCGTCGAGGTGCGCCAGGCGTGGATTTTTGAGCATTATCATGGCGAAGGTAATTCAATAATCATCCGCTGACGGTCAGCTTTTTTTCTTATACTTCAATGCAGTCCGTGAAAGGCAAACATTAAAAACCATAAAACCACGCACACAATTCCCAAAAGTACCGATACTGATGCGATTACACCAATTTTTCCAGTTTTTCTATCTGGATGTCTAATCCAAGAAATTATAAAAAAGACAATCGCTGCAAGAAGCAGTCCGATTGCGGTTATCAAATTATCTCCTACTGGTCTTACTATAGTTACCATCATAAGAACCGTCATAATGGTTCCTGTGGCACTTAAGATAGTCCCTATTATTGCGGACAAACTGTAAGGCTGCATCATATGCTCTATTATCCTTATCCGCTGACGGTCGCGTTGACCGTCAGCGGCATTTTTCACAACACCCGCACCGCCCCTTTGTCAGCGGAACTGACGAGGCTGGCGTAGGCGCGCAACGCCTTCGACACTTGCCGCTGACGGTCACGCGGGGTGAAGGCTTCTGTGCCGCGCTGTTCTTCAACTTGGCGGCGGCGGGCAAGTTCATCGTCAGCGACGAGGACATTGATGCTGCGTTGCGGGATGTTGATTTCGATGACGTCGCCGTCGCGCACGAGGGCGAGGTTGCCACCGGCGGCGGCTTCGGGGGAGATATGGCCGATGCTCAGTCCCGACGTGCCGCCGCTGAAACGGCCGTCGGTGATGAGGGCGCATTCTTTGCCGAGGTGCCGCGATTTGAGATACGATGTGGGGTAGAGCATTTCTTGCATCCCGGGGCCGCCGCGCGGGCCTTCGTGGGTGATGACCACCACGTCGCCGCTTTGCACGCTGCCGCTGAGGATGCCTTCGCACGCGGCGTCTTGCGAGGTGAACACTCGCGCGGGGCCTTTGAAATGCCAGAGGTTTTCGTCAACGCCGGCGGTCTTGATGACGCAGCCGTCTTGCGCGATGTTGCCGCGCAGGATGGCGAGTCCGCCGTCAGCGGTGTAGGCGTGGGCGATGTCGCGGATGCAGCCATGCTCACGGTCAGCGTCGAACGTTGCGTAAGTGTTGTTTTGAGAACCCAGTGTCAAATTAAATTGGTTCGCCGGCGCGGAGAGATAAATGTTCGCGGCGGGATGCTGACCGTCAGCGGTGTGTTGTTCCATCGCCTCGCGCAACGTCAGCCCGTCGGCGCGGCGCACGCTGTTGTTCAGCAAGCCGCCCTTGTCCAACTCCGCCATGATGCCGAGGATGCCGCCGGCGCGGTTCACGTCCTGAATGTGATATTTCTGCGTGTTCGGCGCGACCTTGCACAGGCATGGCGTGTGGCGCGACAGGGCGTCAATGTCCGCCATGCTGAACGTCACGCCCGCCTCGTTGGCGATAGCGAGCAGGTGCAGCACCGTGTTAGTCGAGCCGCCCATCGCGATGTCGAGCGTCATGGCATTGAGGAACGCCTCGCGCGTGGCGATGCTGAGCGGCAGCACGCCGGCGTCGTTGTCGCGGTAATATTTGAACGTGTTGGCGACCAGCAGCCGCGCGGCGTCGGCGAACAATTTTTTGCGGTTCGCGTGCGTGGCGACGATGGTGCCGTTGCCCGGCAGCGCCAGCCCCAGCGCCTCGTTGAGGCAGTTCATCGAGTTCGCCGTGAACATGCCGCTGCACGAGCCGCACGTCGGGCACGCGGCTTGTTCGATTTGCGCGACTTGCTCGTCGGTGACCTGACTGTCAGCGCCCTGCACCATCGCGTCAATCAAGTCGAGCTTGCGCCCGCCGAGCAAGCCCGCCTCCATCGGCCCGCCGCTGACGAAGACGGCGGGGATGTTCAGCCGCATTGCCGCCATCAACATGCCGGGCGTGATTTTGTCGCAATTGGAAATGCAAAACATCGCGTCGGCTTTGTGCGCGTTGACCATGTATTCGACGCTGTCAGCGATGATGTCGCGCGAGGGCAGCGAGTACAACATTCCGTCGTGACCCATGGCGATGCCGTCGTCAATGGCGATGGTGTTGAACTCCGCCGCGAAACAGCCGAGCTGCTCAATCTCCGCCTTGACCGCCTGCCCGATGCCGTGCAAGTGCACATGACCCGGCACAAATTGCGTGAACGAGTTGACGATGGCGATGACGGGTTTGCCGAGCTGGTGTTCTTTCATGCCATTGGCTCGCCAAAGGGCGCGGGCGCCCGCCATGCGTCGGCCGACGGTGGAAATTGCGGAGCGAAGAGTCATACCGGATTATGTTACCCAATCCCATGCCGCCTGCCAAAGATAATTACGCAAAACTTCTTGCTTTTAATGCGTCGGGAAATCTGGTTTCCTATGACGCTTGTGCTATGAAATTTTTGGATAACCACTGGCCCGCCCCCCTCGCCTGCGCCGTCGCGCTCATCGTCAGCGCCTGCACCAATGGCGACAAACTTCCGCCCACGCCCAGCATTGCGCCGCGTCCCGCGCCGAATTTTTCCATTCAAACCATCGACGGCAAACCCCTGAACAGCGCGAATCTCAAGGGAAAAATCGTGCTCCTCAATTTTTGGTCCGTGTGGTCGCCCACTTGCGCGCGGGAAATCCCCGACCTGCGACAACTCCGTGACTCATTCGACAACGGCCAGGAACATATCGCCATCGTCGGCATCTGCGTTGAAAGCAACAACCTTGATGACCTGGCCTCATTCATGCAAGAAATCGGCATTGATTATCCCGTCTCCTTGCAAGAAAACGATTTTGCCGGACCATTCGGCGGCATCGACGCCATCCCCAGCACCTTTGTCATCGACCCCGGCTGGAACATTGTCAACCGTTACACCGGAAAAATTTTCCTGAAGGAATTGCGTTACGAACTTGAATACCTGCTGGAAAAAATCGAGGCGGAAAAAGCGGCGGGGGAACAACGCTGACACTCACTCCGATTGCGCGCCATGGTCAGCGGGATATTTCCTCAACCACTTGGCGGAATCAAATTGTTCCCGGAACGTTTCATAAAACGCGCCGATGATTCGCAATCGCAACTCCGGCGCCCCCAACCCCAACACCGTGACCACCTCGCAACGATTGC
>JAITHY010000166.1 GCA_031279715.1 Verrucomicrobiales bacterium
TCCGCGCCGTTTTCCACCAGCGCTCCCCGCTGGGAGGCGGCGTTGTATTGCGTGGCGCCGAGCAGGGTGATGTTGGTGCCGCTGTACACTGTTTCCGAACCGCTCAACCGCAGCGGCGCGGCATAAGTATTTTGCCCGCCATCCCACGCGCCGGTGTAGGTGGAGCCGGTTTGGATGTGGGTGCCGCTGGTGTAATATTTCAACACCGCGCTGGCGTTGGAGATGGGGATGAGAATTAATCCACCCAAAATGAAAAGTTGCGCGAGCCGCTGTCGGTGACGGAAAAACCTTGAAAAGCCCTCAGGGGCACAACAGCTGCTCAGTTGCGAATTTGCGAATTTGCGAATTTGCGAATTTTACTAATTAACATAGGTCATCAAATTATCCATACCCTAACCATTGTCAAGAGTTATTATTATATTTTTTTGGCAAGGAGGAATTAGAAACCGCTAACGCGGTCGCTGAGCGTCAGTGGATGGGGTCATGCGTAATTGTTCGCTGATGGTCAGCGGCGACTTTTATCTGACCGAATTTTTAGTCGTTCGGCAGGTTTTGGGGATAACTCACGGCTCGCTGATGGTGACAGGCAGCGGGGCGTCGAGTTGGGTGTTTGAGTAAGTGATCACCGTTTTCTCGCCGGATTTTTCCATGATGACAGTCTGGCGGACGGCGGGCGCCGTGGCGTCGAACAGCAGCCGGATGCGGGCGATTTGTTGTTGCGCGTCGCTGACGTTCAGCGGGATGAGGTCAACGCCGTTGTCCAGTGGCTCCACCTTGTAACGCTCGCCGATGCGCCGCATATCCATTGAGACAAACATCCGCAGCTGTTCCGCCATGAGGCGCGCCAGCGGCTGGACGCTGATGTCCCTGACCTCTTTTTTGCCGCTGACGGTCTGCCACGAGAACGCCTTGGCGCCATTGATGAGCAGCCCGTGTTGCGCCGGCGCGGTGTATTCCCAGCGCAAAAAATCCGGACGGCGAAACCAGAAGCGCCCGCTGCTGATGAGCGGACGGTCGGCAATCGCCAAATGCCGCTCCAGGCGAAAATCGCACGAGACTGTCCCGACTTTGGCGAAGCGCGAATAATCCTCTGCCGCTGACAGTGACAAGGCCGCTGACCATGACGCCAGCGCGACAAAAACAAGGGTTGTTTTCATAGTCAAACACTATAGAGCCGGAATTTTCCCGTGACCAGCAGCGTCTCGCCGCGCCGCGTTTCACCGCTGACCATGGCGACGCGGTCGATGTTTCCCTCCGACACAACTTTCGTCGTCAGCGTGTCGCCAACGGTGGCGTCGCCGTGAAACGTGACGTTGTCCAGCCCGACCAAATACCCGCCGGGCTTGACGGTGCCGGCCAGCCACGCTTGGTACGCCTCCGTCGCCGCGAAACTTTGCGCGATGATTTCCATCAAACCCACGCGCGACAGCCGTCCGTTTGCACCGAGGAAAATATTGTTCGCCCGCACCGTCAGCACCGCCGTGCCGCCGCCTGCGTCTGATTCCAACAAGTCATCCACCATCAGCATCGGCGGACGGTGAAACATCAGACCGAGGTGGAAACCGGTCATTGCTGATACACGGCCTTGCTAATGCTGGAGGAAAGATTTTTCACCCAGTTCTTGTAGTTGCGGTGCAACGAGCCGTCGCTGACAGTGAGGCTTTCGCTGCTGCGGTAAATAATTTTGTACTCGCCGGTGCTGTAGGGGATGGTGACGATGACGGTGTGCGCGCGGATGTTCAGCACGGCCTCGATGACGTTGCCGTCGAGTTTTTTCGGAATCCAGCCGCGCTCGGCGCAGCCGACCATGATTGCTTTCCGCACTTGCTCCAAGCCCAGGCTGGAGGACAGCGGCACGGTCAGCGTGGCGCTGATGTCGTTAGGCTTGATGGTCCTGGCGTTTTCAACTTCGGGACGGGCGGCGAGTGTCACATGGTGAAATCCCAACATGCCAACGGTTGCCAACAATAATGATAAGATAGATTTTTTCATCGCTTAAAAATTAAATCCGTTTTCCGCGAAATGGCAAGATTTTCCGCGCCAAGTTCAGCGGCGATGATGTGCCGGACCGTCCGCGCCATCCGCAGCGGGCCGGCGGCGTCCTTGAAATCCTCCACGCTGAGCGTGGGCAAAATCGTATAGCGCAATTTCGCCGGCCGCGGCCAGTGGCAGCGTGGCGGCAACATCGCCGCGTGACCGCTGATGACGACCGGTGTCACTCCGACGCTGACAGTGACTGCGACGTGGAACGCCAGGCTGTGAAAGCGCCCCAGCGTTTTGCCGCGCGTGCCCTCGGGAAAAAACACCACGCTGACGCCGTCCGCCAGCAGCGCGCGGATTTTTTCACACAACTCATCAAGCCCGGCCTCCTCCGTGTTGACAAATCCCGCCGCGCGCAAATAACGCCCGTAAAACGGAATGCGGAACGGCCAGTTCTTGGCGACGTGCACGACGCGCCGGACGCCCAGTTGCGAGAACACGAAGGCGTCCATCACCGACTGGTGATTGGCCGCGTACAACCGCGCCGCGCCGGCATCGTCAGTGTCTTTGCGGACGACGCTGACGCCGCGCACCACCGGGCGCAGCAAGCCGTACACCACGTCACCTTGAAATTGAAAAAAGGAGAATAATTTTTCGCGCTCAAACCCAATCCACCAAAAATACGGATACGCCACCCCCGCCGTCATCATCAGCCACGCGATGCCAAGCAAATAGTGCGGCAGGATAAAAAGACGTTTATAAATCCGCGTCATGCCGTTGCGCCACCAGCCCTTCGATAAAATCGTGCAAATCACCGAGCGTGCGAATTTTGTCCGCCTCGTAAGTGCCGCGCAACTTGACCTTGAACGCCTGCTCCAGCACGACCACCATGTCCACCGAGTCGAGGCTGTCCAAGCCCAAATCCTCGGCGAATTTCGCCGCCGGCGTCATGATGTTCTCGTCCAGTTCAAATTCCCTGGCCAGCACATGGTTGACCGTTCTGATGATTGCCATTTTATCCATATTGATTGCTGAAAACTAACCAAATATTCCAGGAAATACAATCCATTTTCTCCGTGGCGGATATTATTTGTCTGGTCGTCTTTTTGCAAAGTTGTAAGATTTCACACCAATTAATATGCACGGGGAAAATAACGGAAAAATTGCCCTGGTTACGGGCGGAAGCCGCGGCATCGGCGCGGCGGTGGCGCGACGGCTGGCGGCGGACGGGTTTGACATTTGGCTGAATTATTGCGCCAACGACGCGGCGGCGCTGACGGTGAAGGCTGATGTGGAGCGGAGCGGACGGCAAT
>JAITHY010000185.1 GCA_031279715.1 Verrucomicrobiales bacterium
GTGTACATTCTCCCGAAAAAACTCGACGAGGAAGTCGCCCGGCTGCACCTGAAAAAAATCGGCGTCAAGCTGACCAAACTCACCCGGCGCCAGGCCGATTATCTTGGCGTGCCCATCAATGGCCCGTACAAACCGGCGCATTACCGGTATTGACCGTCAGCGGCGGGCATGGAGTGAGGATACGGCATGCGGAGTTCCACAAGCCCGCAATGATTTTCTGGAGTACAAATATCACGGTTTTTCGGCGTGAGTTTTTGAGCCGGACGACGGTCAGCATGGCTTTTTTGTTGCCAGTGTCAACGTCAGTGGCGAGACTGGGCGTGTGAAAATTTCCACGGAGCAACGACGCGCTGGTTTGTTTGCGCCGGTGTTCGCCCTGCGTTCAAAGGATGATTTGGGCGTGGGGGACACCAAGTCGCTGACGGTGATGATGGAGTGGTGCGCGCGGCATGGTTTTTCCGTTTTGCAGGTGTTGCCGATTAACGAGACAAGTGATGACAACAGCCCGTACAACGCCATCAGCAGCGTCGCGCTGGACATTACCACGCTGACGGTGACGCCGGACACGGTGCCCGGATTGGCGGAGAAAATTTTCGCGGAAGTTTGCCCGGCGTCAGCGGTGGAGAAGTTGCGCGAGGGGCCGGTGCGGTACCGGGCGGTGAAAAAATTAAAATGGGAATTGTGTGAGCGGGCGTTTGGGCATTTTGAAAAGATGAGGAATAAATCCGCTGACGCCCAGCGGGAGCAATTCGCCAAATTCATTGAGAAAGAAAAATCGTGGCTGGCGGATTACGTGTTGTTTCGGGCGTTGATGGAGTTGAACGGCAGCGTGCCGACTTGGGAACGCTGGCAAGTTGAGCATCGTTCACCGTCAGCGGCGCGTGACTGGGCGGGGTCATTGTCAGCGGCGGCGCGGAAAAAACTCGCCAGGCGGGAGCGGTTTTTCGCCTTTGTACAATGGCTGTTGTTTGCGCAATGGTCGGCGGTGCGCGCTGACGGTGACAGACTCGGCGTGGCGTTGATGGGTGACCTGCCGTTTGGCGTAAGCCGGCACAGCGCGGACGTGTGGGCGCGGCGGGAGAATTTTGATTTGCGCTGGAGCGGAGGGGCGCCGCCGGAGACCTTTTTCCAGCCGGATGAGTTTACGAAAAAATGGGGGCAGAATTGGGGGATGCCGCTGTATGACTGGTCATTCATGGCCGCTGACGGTCACGCGTGGTGGCGGCAGCGGGTGCGGCAGGTGAGCCGTTTTTTCCGAGTGTTTCGTGTGGACCATATTTTGGGATTTTATCGTTTTTACGCGTTCCCGTGGCGTCCGGAGGAAAATTCTGTTTACGCGCCGCTGACAGTCACGGAGGCGGAGAAGCGGGCGGGCGCGCTGCCGCGATTTTTTCCGCATGATGACGAGACGGAGGAATCGCGGGCGGCGAATTGTACTCATGGCGAGGCGTTGATTGAGATGTTAAAGGACGCTGCCGGTGACAGCATTATCGTCGGTGAGGATTTGGGTGTGGTGCCGGTTTATGTGCGTCCCTCGCTGACGAGGCTCAATGTCAGCGGGTTTAAGATTCCGCTGTTCGAGCGTGATGAGGCGAGCCGTGAGTATTTGCCGCCGGAGGAATATCCACCGCTGTCGGTGGCGACGCTGGCGACGCATGACCATGAGACGATGGCGGGGATGTGGGAGTCGTGGTGGCGGGAATTTGCGCGCTCGCGGGAATTGGCAAAACTGCCGGACGCTGATGTTGAGCTGGTGCAACAGGGAACTTGCGCGAGTTGGGAATTGTATCGCACGCAACGTTTTGGCCGTTTGGGTGACCGGGTGCCGCTGAGCGTCAGCGACTATGAACCGACGGTGCGCGAGGCGTTGTGCCGCCGGTTGTTGGAGAGTAAATCATGGTTGGCGATGCTGATGGTGACGGATTTATTCGGCATGAAAATTCGTTTCAACGTGCCCGGCCCCGTGGCGGAGAGTAATTGGTCGGAGCGGCTGCCGTTCAACGTGGAAGACGTCGCTGATGATGAGCGGCGCAAAGAAATCACCGGATTTATTGAGCGCTTAATCGAAAGCGCCGGGCGCAAGGGTTAAAACCGCCGCATGTCCGACGGGCTTGGGATGCTGTTCAAATCTCGTAATGTTGGGCGATGCGCCGCGGGGGGGGGGCTTTTTTGACGGTCCAGTTGCTTCAAAAAATTCGCCGCTTGCGTGGAGGAGAACGGGGTGCCGGTCCGCGCCGGGTTATTAGTTGGAAAGGATGAAGGCATCACTGTCAGTGTGTGTGGGGGCGTTGGAATAGGGGAGGCCGGTGGCTGGGCGCTTAGACCGATGGCGGGGTTGGGGAGTTGATGGCTGGCGGGTGAGGGAGTTTTTGGCGCGGGGGTGGCGCTGATGGAGTTCCACGGGGTTGTGTTTGAGGGCGGTTTGTTGTGCGGTTGCGCGGGGTTGTAATGGGAGGCGTCGGGTTGTCCGTTTGATGTGTCGGTGAATGGCAGCGGGTTTTGCCTTGGTTGCGATAATTCGGGCAGGTTGATGATGGAGTTTGAGCCGGACAAGCTCAGGCGTCCGTTCGGGAAGTTTAACTGGCTGGTTGATGGGCCGGAGCCGCTGAACATGGGGTTGGCGGCTTTGGAGTGGTCAAATGGATTGGTGTTGCTGAGCGTCAGCGCCTTTTGCTGACGCTCGAATTCCTGCTGAAGAAACTGGTTCGTCTGTTCCCGCTGTTTTTGCCGCGAAAGATTTTTCTCCTCCTGTTGTTTTTTCTGCAATTCCATTATCCCGTTCACCAGCCAATCCTTGTTTTTTCCCGCTGTTCCTGTCGTCGCCGGGCGCGGGTGGGAGAAGGCGGAGCTTTCGGGCAGGGAGGCGTCAGTGTGGTCGGGCTGGAAAAGTTGGCCGGTAATTTTTGATGTGCTGCCGGATGGATCCAGCGCCGGCAAATCCAATATTTGTTTTTCAGCGGGAGTTTCTTCCGCGCTGACGCTCAGAGCGCCCAAGCACAGGGTCAACATCAGCAGGCATGCCCGTTTCATGCGCACAATATAAACCGGCACGCCCGGCGGGTCAATGGGCAAACGCCCGGCAGTAAGCGCTGGCGTGATGATTTTTTTCTGGCATAACTGATGGGGATGAGGCGCGCGCTCACTGAACGTTTGTTTCGCTGGATGCCCGGTTTGCCGGAGTTGGCTCATTATCAGCGGGCGGATTTGCGCCCGGATGTGCTCGCGGGCCTGTCTGTGGCGGCGGTGGCGCTGCCGGTGAGCATCGCGTACGCGCAACTGGCGGGGTTTAGTCCCGTCGTGGGATTGTACAGCACGATTTTTCCCATGATGGCGTATGCGCTGTTTGGCTCCTCGCGGCAACTTATCATGGGGCCGGACGCGGCGACTTGCGCGATGATTGCGGCGACGCTTGCTCCGCTGGCGGCGATGGGGAGCGGGCAATATTTGTCCTTCGCGGTGACGCTGACGTTGCTGGCGGGTTTGTTTTGTGTCATTGCGGGGAAATGCGGGCTGGGTTTTTTCGCCGATTTTTTGTCGTGGCCGATTTTGATGGGCTTGTTGAACGGTGTGGGGATTAACATCATGATCAGCCAGCTTGGCAAAGTCACCAGGCTCTCCCTGCAAGGGCGCGGCGTCATCAGCCAGATGGAGTCGTTTGCGCAACAACTGCCCGCCGCGCACTGGCCGACGGTGGCGCTGGCGCTTGGCTCGCTGGCGGTGTTCCTCGTTATTAAATACGCCACGCCCCGGCTGCCCGCGCCGTTGGTCGCCATGGTTACGGCGGTCATTGTCAGCGGCGTGTTTGGCGTGTCGCGCCACGGCGTCGCCGTGGTCGGGGAAATTTCCTCCGCGTTGCCCAAGTTGCACCTGCCCGCGCTGCCGCCGCCGGATTCTGTCGGCTCGCTGGTCACCGGCGCGGCCGGGCTGGCGTTGATTAGTTTTTGCAGCGCGATGTCCACGTGCCGCGGTTTTGCGGCGAAGAACGGTTATGACATTGACGCCAACCGTGAATTTGTCGCGCTGGGTGTGTGTGATATTGCCTCGGCATTCTCACAAGGGTTCGCCATCAGCGGCGCGGACTCGCGCACGGCGGTGAACGACAGCGTCGGCGGCAAGACCCGGCTGGTTTCCATCGTTGCGGCGTTGACGGTGTTGCTGGCGCTGTTCCTGTTTACCAAACTCATCGCGCTTATCCCGACGGCGACATTGGGGGCGATACTTATCGGCTCATCGCTGGGGCTGATGAACTTCCGGCAGATTTGGAATTTGCGCCGTTACAGCCGCGCGGAGTTCAATATCGCGCTGGCGACGCTGGCGGGCGTGGTGCTGATTGGCGTGATGGAAGGAATCCTGCTGGCGGTGACGCTGGCGCTGGTGCGTTTTTTGTCACGGATAGCGCGCCCGCCGGACCATGAGTTGGGGCGCATCGCGGGAATGGACGGTTTTTATGAACTGGCGCACTACGCCGGGGCGAGGGCCGTGCCGGGCCTGCTCATCTATCGTTTCGAGTCGCCGCTGACATTCTTCAACGCGGACTATTTTCGCCAGCGCGTGTTGCAACTGGTCACCGCCGCGCAAGAGCCGGTGCGGTGGGTGTTGATTGACGCCGTGTCCATCACTGACAGTGACATTACAGGGATGCTGGCGGTGAAGCGGCTGGAAGGGGAGCTGCGCTCGCGGCACATTCGGCTGGCGGTGGCGGGCCGCGAGGCGGAGTTCAGGGAATGGCTGACGGACAGAGGCTTGTCTGTGAAGGACGTCAACCTCACCCTGTATCCCTCCCGGCATATCGCGCTGGCGGAGTACCAGAGGGAGCACCCCAATCTCAACGCGCAAAATTAACTTGCGTCATTGCCAGCCGCCCGGATTATGCGTTAGGATAACCGCCCATGGCGGAAATTTTTCACGATAAATTGACGGAGATTTTGCAATCAAAGCAAGCGGAGATTGAACGCCTGCGTCCGCACGCGGCGGAGTTGCGGCGCCTGGCGTTGGCGCGGGATGACTTTCGCGGGTTTCGGCGGGCGTTGTTTCAGCCGGGGAATGTGACCCTCATCGCGGAAGTAAAAAAAGCCTCGCCCTCAGCCGGCCTCATCGCCGCGGAGTTTAACCCCGTCAACCAAGCGCGCGAGTACCAACGGGGCGGGGCCGACTCCCTGTCAGTGCTGACAGATGAAAAATTTTTCCAAGGCGCGCTGCCGTTTTTGCGCGACATTCGCCAGCAAGTGGACTTACCGCTGTTGCGGAAAGATTTTATTCTGGATGAATTGCAAGTTTACGAATCGGCACTGGCCGGTGCGGACGCGATATTGCTGATAGCCGCCGCGCTCGCTGACGATGAGCTGGACCGCTTGTACAACCTTGCGCGGGACTTGCAACTGGACGTGCTGGTGGAAGTGCACGACATGGCGGAGATGGATCGCGCGCTGGACTTGGGCGCGGACATCATCGGCATCAACAACCGGAGCCTGCGCACATTCGAGGTGTCGCTGGAAAACACGGAACGGCTGGCCGGGGAAATTCCCGCTGACTGTCTTGGCGTGAGCGAGAGCGGCATCAAGACACCCGCTGATGTTCAGCGTTGCCGCGCGGAAGGGATCGAATGCTTCCTCATTGGCGAGGCACTGATGCGCAGCGGGGATGTACGCGGGGCGATTGCGGAATTGAAGGGGATTTGAAGCGACCCATTCGCCGCCGACATGACCGCGTTCTGTTTTTTCACATTTCCCCCTTGCAAAAACAGAAAAGACAATGAATGCCTGATGATTTTTGTCTAACTTAAGCCCCCCCCATGATGAGTCATCTCTGCCTAGGGCTAACCGACATTCAAGAGCGCCAGCGGCGCAACAGCCCCAAGGGAGGGCTGCTGTGCCGCTGACGGTCAGTTTGCACCCGTTGTCCGTTGGGCTGATTGTCAGCGTTGTTCTTGGCGGGTTGCTCGTGGGCGCGGGGCGGGATAAAGCATCACTTTCTCAATCG
>JAITHY010000066.1 GCA_031279715.1 Verrucomicrobiales bacterium
AACGCCGGTCGAGGGTTCGTCCAACAACAGCAGCCTCGGGTTGCGCAACAACGCGGCGGCAATCATCACTTTCTGAAACTCGCCGCCGGAAAGCTCGTGAATGCCACGGTCAGCGAGCCGCGCGCCGTCGAGCAACTCCAGCTTCGCCAGCGCCGCCTGACGATGCGCGCCGCCGCCGAACCAGAACCGCTGACGCGGCAAGTTCAACGTCAGCAATTCCATCACTGAAAACGGCAGATTCCGATCCAGCGCCGCCATCTGCGGCACGTAACCCAGCGCGTCGCGTCCGAAACCGTCGGCAAAATCAATCTCACCGCCAGCCGCTTTTACCAAGCCGAGCACCGCCTTGAACAGCGTGGACTTGCCCGCGCCGTTCGGCCCGATAAGCGAGAGAATTTCCCCGCGTCGCACATCGAGGTCAATCCCCGCCAGCGCCAAATTACCCTCGTAGCGAACGGACAGTTTTTTAATTGTCAGCGCTGACGGTGCCCCGTTCATTTTTTCCAGACCTTGCCCAACGCCGCCAAATTTTTCCGCATCCTCACCAGATAAGCGTCCGCTGACGGCGCGCCGATTTCCAGCGTGTCCAGCACCCCCGCCTTCGCGCCCGTCTGCCGCGCCACCTCCTCAAGCAATTTTGGGGAATAACCGTTCTCGGCGAAAATGACTTTCACTCCGTGCTTGTTTATGGCCTGCACCAGCGCCTGCAAGTCGCGCGGTTTGGGATCTTGTCCGGGGAATTGCGTGATGCAGCCAAGGTAAACAAACCCATAGCGTTTCGCCAAATACGGAAAAGCGTCGTGAAACGTGACCAGCCTCTTCTCAAACTTGACCGTCAGCGCCAGCCGGAAACTTTCGTCGAGTTCATGCAATTTTTCAAGATAAGTGTCCGCGTTTTTTTTGTACGCGGCGGCGTTTTTCGGGTCGCTGGCCGTCAGCGCCGCGAGAATGTTTTGCACCTGCCGCCGCGCCAGAACCGGATCGAGCCACACATGCGGATTTTTTTCGCCATGCTCATGCTCCTCCTCCTCCTCATCAGCGGCGCTGCCGGTGAAGAAGGCTTCCGCGTTGTCCAGCAACTCAATCCCCGCGCTGGTGTCCACGACGCGCAATTTTTTGCCGCCCGCTTTTTTCAGCAAATCACCAAGCCATTCCTCAAGCCCCGCCCCATTAATGACGAACAAATCCGCCGCTGCGATTTTTTTCACATCGGACGGTTTGAACTGGTAATCATGCGGCTCCGCGTCGCTGCCGATGAGCATTTGCACCTCCGCCAGCTCGCCGACGATGGATTTGGTGTGCGCGTACATTGGCAAAAAACTGGCGACGATTTTCAATTTCTCCGCCGCTGACAATGACCCGGCCAGTAATGCGAACAGCGTCACCAGCCCCAACATATAAAAAGATTTGTTTTTCATATTGCGAATTGATTATCAATAAGAAAACCGGCGCTGGCAAGCAAAAATTTTCACTCTTGTGGGCAACAGGCTTCATCGCCGCCGCTGACCGTCAGCCAATCCACCGCAGTCCAAAGTGAATCCACAGTGGAATCGTCACCAACCCGGCGACGGTGCCGATGAGCACCACGCGCAACGCCGTCGGCACATGGCCGCCGTAGTGTCGCGTCATCACCACGGGGAAGGTCGCGGCCGGCATGGCGGCTTGCACCACCAGAACTTGTTTGAGTATCAGTGGCAGCGGCAGAAATTTTGCCGTGGCGATCATCATCAGCGGCATCAACAGCGAGCGCGTCACCAACGCCAGCGCGCTCACCCGCTTGGCGCGGAACAACTCGCCGGTGTTGTTGAGGGTGAAATCGCTGAACGACGCCCCGACCATCAGCAACCCGAATGGAATGGCGCATTGCCCGAGCATCCTCAGCGCGCCCCAGAGCAGGTCCGGCGCCCACTCGCGCACTGGCAGCAGGTTGAGCAGCAGCGCGCCGAGGATGGCGACGAGCGGGGCGTTGACGATGTTGCGCCAGCCCGCTGAGGGCGCGCCGCCGATGAGCCGGACGATGATCGTCCACAGACAAATTTCCGAACCCATGTTGTAAGCAAAACACACGCCAACCGCCTCCGGCTGGAACAGCGCGGCAATGACGGGAATTGCGAAATAACCGTAATTGTTAATCCCCGTCGTGGCGGCGAAGGTGCGGCGCTCGACGCCGTACCTCAACCCCGCTGACCGTGACAACAACCAGCCAATGCCGGACGCAAGCAGCACCATTGTCACGCTGATCAGCGGCGCTGACAGTGAGATGCCGGCCTGGCGCAGGGCGGGGTTGCCAATAATGGAATCCAAAATCAGGCACGGGTACAGCAAATTCACGATGAGGCGAAAGATGGCCGGGTCGCCCTCGCGCGGCAGCACGCGCAACCGCCGCATGACCAATCCGCCGCCGATGACCAGAAACACCGTCAGCACCGGCGAGAGCACCGTGTAATATTCATTCATAAAGCGGTATTTTAACCACGAACACGACACGAATGAACACGAAATGTTTTGCGCCGGTTCCGAGCCGCTTCACTCAACGTTTGGCGGCTTGGAGTTTAAACAAATCCAGCTGCGGGATGTCCCCGGCGGGAGACTTGGGCCTGCCCTCGGTCCGCTGACGATGATGGGCGAGGTTGGGCTGGCCGGTGGTGTCAAGTTCAGCCTCTTCCAAATTACGTAAAATTTCCTTGGCGCGGCTGACGACTTCCTTCGGCAAGCCGGCGAGTCGCGCGACTTGGATGCCGTAGCTTTTGTCGGTGCCACCGGGGGCGATTTTGCGCAGGAAGATGATTTGGTCATGCCATTCGCGGACGACAACATTGTAATTCTTCGCGCCGCGCAGGAGCATTGAGAGTTCGGTCAACTCGTGGTAGTGCGTGGCGAACAGCGTCTTCGCCCTGACGATATTGTGCAAGTGCTCCGCCACCGCCCACGCAATGCTCAGTCCGTCGAAGGTGCTGGTGCCGCGCCCAATTTCGTCAAGAATGACCAGACTGTCAGCGGTGGCGTTGTTCAGAATATTCGCGGTCTCGTTCATCTCGACCATGAACGTGCTCTGCCCGCGCGACAAATCATCGCTGGCGCCGACGCGCGTGAAGATGCGGTCAAGCATGGGAATCACCGCCTTTTGCGCGGGCACATACGAGCCGGTGTGCGCCATCAGCGCGATGAGCGCGACCTGCCGGATGTAGGTGCTCTTGCCCGCCATGTTCGGGCCGGTGAGAATGGCGAGACGGCAGTCGTCGTCGTTCAATGTTGTGTCGTTCGGCACAAAACGCTCGCCGCGGATGAGTTGTTCCAGCACGGGGTGGCGGCCCTCGATGATTTCGAGGCGGCCGTTGCCGCTGATGACGGGCTTGCTGTAATTGAACAGGCGCGCGCTGAGGGCGAACCCGGCGAGAATGTCAAGCTGCGCGATGGCGCGCGCGCTTTCCTGAATGGCAGCGGTGTGCACGGTGACTTGCGCGCGCACTTCCTGAAAAATTTGGTATTCAAGTTGCTTGGCGCGCTCCTCGGCGCCGAGGATTTTGCCCTCCATTTCCTTCAACTCCGGCGTAATGAACCGCTCGGCATTGACCAGCGTTTGCTTGCGCGTGTAATCGGCGGGCGTTTGCGCGAGATTGGATTTGGTGATTTCTATATAATAACCAAACACCGAGTTGAACCTGACCTTCAGCGACTTGATGCCGGTGCGTTCCTGCTCGCGCGCCTGCAACTCGGCGACCCAGTTTTTACCCTCGCGCTGCGCGTGGCGCAACTCGTCAACATCAGCGCGATAACCTTCGCGGATGAGGCCGCCTTCCTTGAGCTGCAGCGGCGGGTCCTCGACAATGGCGCTGGCAATCAACTCCACGACCTCCGGCAGCGGCTGGATTTTTTTTGACAACTCCAGCGTCAGCGGCGTGTCCAGCGCGGCGACGCGGCTGGCGATGGCGGGCAGCGCGGCGAGCGACTGGCGCAGCCCCTGCAAATCGCGCGCGTTGCCGGAGCCTTGCGCGAGCCGCCCGATGAGCCGCTCCAAGTCGCGCACCTCCCGCAACTGTTCGCGGAATGCCTCGAGCTGGCCGACGTCCTCCAGCCAGCGCGCGACGACCAACTGCCGCGCCTCGATGGCGTCCTTCATCCTCAGCGGCTGCAAAATCCAGCGCCGCAACTCGCGCCCCGCCATCGCGGTCACCGTCTGGTCCATCACTTTCAACAAACTGGTGTCAGCGGCGGCGTTGCTTGACGCGCTGACGGTCAGCTCCAAGTTGCGCTGCGTGATGGCGTCCACCACGAGAAATTCCGCGCCGGAGTACGGTTGAATTTTCAACACGTGCGCGGCGTTCGCCTTCAACTCCTTGGTCACATAATGCAACAACGCGCCCGCCGCTGACAGTCCGGCGTCGAGGTGCGCGCAGCCAAAGCCGTCGAGCGAGTGAATGTTGAAATGCTCCTTCAGTTCAAGGTCAGCGTTGCCCCGCTCGAATGTCCACTCGTCATGCTCGTACAGCGCGACGCCCGTGCCGCCGTTCAACTCCGGCGCGGACGAGCCGGCGGGGTAAATCAACTCCTTCGGCCGCAGCCGCTGCATCTCATCGAGCCACTCGCGCTGCGACCCAAGCTCCGTGGCGCGAAACTCACCGGTGGTCATGTCGAGAAACGCGAAGCCGAACTGAGTGTCAGCGGCGAGCACGGCGGCGATGAAGCGGTTCTCCTTGGGCTGCGTGAGTTCGAGATTGAACGTGCTGCCCGGCGAGAGAATTTGCGTGACCTTGCGCTCGACGATTTGCCCGGGGCGCGGCTCGGTGACTTGGTCGCAAATGGCGACGCGCTTGCCGTGCTGGATGAGTTTGCCGACATAATTTTCCGCCGCGTGATAAGGAATGCCGCACATGGGCACGCCGTGGCGTTTGGTGAGTGTGAGGTTCAGCAACGCGGAAGTTTCCTTGGCATCGTCGAAAAACATCTCGTAAAAATCGCCGAGCCTGAACAACAGCAGCGCGTCCCTGGGGATTTCGCCTTTGATTTGGCGGTACTGCTGCATCATGGGCGTGAGCGTTTCGGACATACGGGGTGATCAGGCTAACGCGCCAGGCGCAAAGTCACAATGTTAATCTGCCATCCCGAACGGAGATGGGTTGAAGCGCCGGTTACGCGGATATTTTTGGGCCAACCGACCGGTCCAACGAGTGTGATACTTTCGCCGATTATAATTTTTTCCGAGAACTTCCCTGTAAACATCTTGCAAAAGAATTTTTCGGTCGGCGGGCTTAAATTCCGCAAAAGTCCAGGCCGTGTCCGCCAATTTTCTCCGGCTCCATCTAAGCTGCAACTCAACCCAAACTTCTTTTTCCTTGTCAAGCTGCGTCCGACGGCTTGACTCCTTGTGGGAGGCCATCCATAAGCCGCGTTTGTCGAGCAGGCCGGGATTTAAATTAAACCGGCGCTTGTCCTCGCGGGAAAAATACCGCTCAAGCTCAAGAGTTTTCCGCTTAAAAGCAACCAAATCGCAATCCTTGGCTTTCTTTTCAAAAATCAGGATTTGGGAGAGCAACAATGGCCCTGTCTCCGAGCGATAAGAGTCGGGCATTTCCTCCTCGATTCTGACCTCGCTGGCACGGCAGCGTGTGCCGATAAACTCTTGTATTTGCGGCAATACCTGACTGACAAACAGGGAATGATATTCCTGACTCGTCAACACCGAAAGCATCAATACTCCGCTTTTCATTTTTTAGCCTCGCGCATGGTCGCCCAATAAAAGAACGGAGTGTCAAAAAGCGCCACAAGAAATTTGATGGCCCAAGTGGAAAAAACAAAAGTCCACCAAAGTTTTCCCGTCAGCAGAACAGGCTCCGCAATTCCGCTGGCGCTCATCACTTCTCCAATTTTTTTACCATAGAATCCTATGAGCAGAAAAATCACCGTATCCAAAAATTGCGCCACGCAGGTGGCGCAGTTATTGCGCAACCATTTGAGCCGTTCTCCGGTGAGCGTTCTAATCTTGTGAAACAAATAAACATCCACGAACTGGCTGATAAAATAAGAAATGGCCGAAGCCACCATCAACCTCGGCAAAAAACTCAGCGTGGTCTCGAAATTTTTGAGCTTATCAGGGTAAATGGGCGAGCGC
>JAITHY010000075.1 GCA_031279715.1 Verrucomicrobiales bacterium
TTTCCACAAGATTTGTTTCTCGGCGAGGCTGACCGTCAAATCGTGGTTCTCGCCGTGCGGAAAAATTCGCCATCGCAACAACTCGGCATCCACGCCGGCGCCACGCTGACCGCCATCAACGGCAAACCGCTCGCCGGCCTTGCGGATTTCCGCGACCGTTATTATCAGGAGAAACAGGCGGTGGAGGAACAAGGCCGTCCGCTGACCATGACTTTCATCCTCACCGGCGAAACCGTGCCCAAAGAACTGGCTTATCGGGTCCCGCGCTCGCTCAACAGCAACCTGTTGATGATGGGCCTTCCGGACGCTGACGTCAAGCCATCGCCGAGCGAAACCGCTCCCGCAACCGCCCCGTAAGCTCACCAACAGCGAGTTGCCGCCGCGTGCCGCCGACTGTCAATTCCGTCACCGGCATCACGCCGACACGGCTGTTGGTCAAAAAAATCTCGTCCGCCTCTTGCATCACCGTCAGCGGCGCGCTCACCCGCAGCGCTTCGCCGGAAAAATTTTCCAGCACCCAACGCCTGACGGTTCCCCCGCGGCAACCGCACTCCGTTGACGGCGTGAACAGCGCGCCGTTCCTCACCCAAAAAATATTCGCCATCGCCGCCGCCGCCACCTCGCCACGCTCGTTGAGCAACAGCGCCTCGTCGCCGCCGCTTTGCATTCTCGCCTGGTAATGCGTCAGATAACCCAGCGTCTTGAACCGCGCGTCCCACGCTGACGATGACACCCGCAGCGGCGACAACTCCACGCGGTAGCTGACTGGCAGCGGCGCCAGCCCCGGCGCGAACCAGGTCCGCAAGCCCGACGGCGTCAGGAACCAGCGCCAAATCCCCTCGCCCGGCGGCGTGAGCGTCAGCGGTGACAAATCCGGCGCGCTGATGCCCAGTACGCTCGCCGCCTCGCGCAAATTTTCCTCGTGCCAGTCGCGCAATCGCGCCCGCCCGCCGCTGACGGTCAGCGTTTCAAACACGCCGTAACCGTGGCGAAATCCCAAGTCCTCAACATCCACCATGCTCATAAATCGCCCACGCCTCCTTCAATGCCCGCGCCTTGTGCCCGGTCTCCGCAAACTCAGCGTCAGCGTCCGAGTCGGCGGTGATGCCGCTGCCGGCCATCACCGTCAGCGCGCCGGCGCGCCACTCCGCCGTGCGGATGGCGATGTTGAATTGCGCGTTGCCGTGAAAATCAAACCAGCCCATCGCGCCGGTGAAAAATCCGCGCGTGAACGGCTCCAGTTCCGCGATGATTTCCATCGCCCGTTTCTTCGGCGCGCCGGTGATGGAACCGCCGGGAAAACACGCCCGCACCGCCTGCAGCGGCGAAATGTTTTTTCGCAAACGCCCCTCCACCGTCGAGACCAAATGAAACACATGCGACAGTTTCTCGCACGCCAGCAACTCGCTGACGTTCACCGAACCGAACTCGCACACCTGTCCGAGGTCGTTGCGCTCCAAGTCCGTAATCATCACCAACTCCGCGTTCTCCTTCGGCGACCGCTGAAGCTCGGCGGCGAGGCTCGCGTCACGGTCAGCGTCAGCGCCGCGCGGGCGCGTGCCTTTGACGGGCCTGGTCACAACGCGCCCGCCGCTGACGCCGAGAAACAACTCCGGCGACGCGCTCATCAGCACGCGGTCCCCCGCCACGTAATACGCCGCCAGCGGCGCCGCTGTCCGTGACCACAAGATTTTAAAAAACCGCCACGTGTCGAAATTTTTCACCTCGCGCGTGAACGTGCGCGCGAGATTGACTTGGTAAATATCCCCGCGCCGGATGTATTCTTGAGCCGCGCCGACCATCAGCGTGTATTTTTCCAAATCCACCGCCTCGTGCCAGCCCGACAAATCACCGCCGCTGACCATCACCCGCGGCCCCAAAAAATCCAGCGCCGGCACGACCGCTCTGTCAGCGTAAAACACAAAGTCAAAATCCCCCCCGTAGGAAAAATAACCCGCCGCCGCCCCGTCAGCGCCGCTGTGTTTTTGAAGTTCGGCGTCGAGCCGCTCCCAATCAGCCCAGCCGCCGCGCAGCCGCAACCCAGGCGAGAAAAACAAATGCGCCGCGTCCCCCCGCACCATTACCGCTGATGGCGAAGCCCTCATGCCTTAATCAAGATAAAACACCCGCCCCGCCTCCGACAGCAACTTCTGATCCACCTCCGGCCCCACCACGCTCAGCGCCATCCGTCCGGGCCGGAACAACTCCCGCGCCACCGCCCGCACCTCCGCCGCCGTCACCCGCGCCAACTCATCCAGCAACTCACCCGGCTGCACCATCCGTCCCAGCCCAATCAACGACTCCCCCATCCACATCATCCGGTTACTCGTGCTCTCCAGATGCAGCTTAATCTGCCCGGTCAAGTAATCCTTCGCCTGCCGCAACTCCCGCGCGCTGACCGTCAGCGCCGCCATTTTTCTCAACTCCCGCGCCGTCAGCGCCAGCGCCTTGCCGAGCTGCGCCGTGTCCACCCCCGCCTGCACATAAAACGCCCCCGTCTCGCGAAAATGCGCCGTCGTTGACTGAATTGAATACGCCAGCCCGTGCCGCTCCCTCACCGTCTGAAACAGCCGCGAACTCATATTCTCCCCCAGCATCACACTCAACAATTTCAACGCATACCGCCGCCGGTCCGCCTTCGGATACGCCCGCACCCCCAGCGCGACATGACATTGCTGCACGGGACGGCTCACCGGCGCCAGCGCAATCTTGTTCACCGTCAGCGGACGGTACGGCGGGACTTCCTCCCCCGCGTAACGCCGTGGCGTCCGCAAATATTTCATCAACAGCGCCCGCACCCGCTGACGCTCAACCCCGCCCGCCACACTCACCACCAGCGACTCCGGCGCGTAATGCCGCCGCCAAAATTCCATCAACCCCGCCCGCCGCATCCCCGCCACCGACTCCGGCGTCCCCGTAATCGGCCGCCCAATCCCATACTCCGGCCACAACGCCTGATTCAGCCGCTCCATCACCAGCGACGCCGGCTGGTCCTCATACATCCGCAATTCCTCCAAAATCACCCCGCGCTCCCGCTCCACCTCTTCCCTGGGAAATGTCGAACTCCACAACATGTCAAACAACACCTCCAGCGCCAGCTCCAACTCATCCGCCGCCAGCCGCGCGTAATAACACGTCATCTCCTCACCCGTGAACGCGTTCAAATCCCCTCCCCGGCTTTCAATCGCCCGCGAAATCTCCAGCGCATTGCGCTTCCGCGTCCCCTTGAACAGCAAATGCTCCAAAAAGTGCGCCCCGCCATGGAGTCCGCGCGGCTCCATCAGCGACCCCACACCAAACCACAACCCCACCGCCACACTTTCCACCCGTGGCATCGGGCACAGCGCCAGCGTTGACCGGCCCACCTTCAGCGACTCGTAAGCAACCATACAACCCCCAGCCTAGCCGGATTGCGCGACGAGGAAAGCACGAACGGCGTCAGCGCTGAAAAAGACCGTCACGGTCAGCGCGCTGTTCGCAAACACCCGCCCGCGTGTCCTCCGCTAAGCCAGATCCTCCGTCACCTCGCGGAAGGTCTTGAAATGCGCCTTCACCAGCGTCCGCAAATAATCCGCGCCGCTGGCGTTGAACAACTCCCGCGCCTGCTCCTTCACCTGCGCGCCCGCGCCCTTGCCCAGCGGCCTGGCCAGCCCCTCGCCCAACGTCTCCAGCCCGCGCAAAAACGCCGCCCTCGCCAAAATCGACGCCGCCGCCACCGCGATGTCCGCCTCGGCCTTGGTGCGCTGCTCCAGCCGGATGCGCACGTTCTTCTTCGCCAGCTGCCGCTCCAACACGCGCGGGTTGGCAAATTGGTCGGACAACGCACGCGGACAGGACGGCACCTTCAGCGCCAAATTCTCAATCACCTTGCTGTGCCCCCATGCCAGCATCTCGTTCAAATTGCGAAACCTGCCGTATAACTCGTTATACTTCCTCGGAAAAATCGCGACCACGTCAACTTTCGAGCCAAGGATATTCCGCACCTCCCGCTCCATTTCCAACATCCGCCGGTCGCTGCCGACGCGCTTGCTGTCCCGCACCCCCGCCGCGGCCAAGGCCTTCGCCAGCGCCTTGTCCGTGTACGCGCCGGCGATGACCAGAGGCCCGAAAAAATCCCCCTTCCCCGCCTCATCCACGCCGAAATGCGGCGCGAACAACTCCGGATTCAACTCCTCCTCATACCCCAGCCGCGCCTCCCCCAGCACCAGCGGCTCAAAAACAAACTCCACAAACTCCCGCGCCCCCTTGCCGTTAATGACCAGCTTCCCGCTCTTGTAATAATGCGCGCCGCACTTGCCCTTGGTGGCACGGAAATGGCCGTACGGCAGCGCGGCAAACTCGTAATCCTGCTCGCGCAACAAATTCGCCAATTTCTTTCCTTGCGTTTCGGTCAGCGTGTAGGTAAAGCTCGCAGGTTCCATGTTGACGAATATTAAAGACCGCCCGCCAAAAATCGACGCAAAAATCGCGCGCGCCTGCCACGCCGACCTGGCTCAATGGTACGCTGCCAATCACCGCGACCTCCCGTGGCGCCGCCACCCCACGCCGTACCACGTCACCGTCAGCGAGTTCATGTGCCAGCAAACCCAAATCGCCACCGTGCTGCCCTACTACGCGCGCTGGATGAATTCTTTCCCCGACTGGCGCGCCCTCGCCGCCGCCAGTGACGCCACCGTGCTGAAACACTGGGAAGGCCTTGGCTACTACAACCGCGTCCGAAACTTGCACCGCCTCGCCAAGCTCATCGTCAGCGAGCACAGCGGCAACCTGCCCGCTGACAGTCACGCCCTGCAACAACTCCCCGGCATCGGCCCCTACACCGCCGCCGCCATCGCCTCCATCGCCAGCGGGGAACAAGTCGCCGTCCTCGACGGCAACGTCGAGCGCGTCCTCACCCGCCTCTTCGCCCTGCCCTGGAACGTATCGCTGCCGCTGACCAAAAAAAATCTGCGCCAGCTGGCGGCGGAATTATTGCCCAAAAAAAACTGCGGCGACCACAACCAAGCCATGATGGAACTCGGCGCCCTCATCTGCTCCCCGCGCCACCCGCAATGCCCGCGCTGCCCGCTGACCGTCATCTGCCGGGGTAAAACCAACCCCGAACAATTCCCCAACAAAACCAAGACGCTGACGGTCAAAGAACGGCAAACCGTCGCCGTCATCACCAGCGACGGAAAAATCTGGCTCCTCAACCCCGCCGAGCGCGGCCGCTGGCACGGCTTCCCCCGCCTGCCCCTGTTCGACGAAACACACATGACCAAAGGCGCGCCGCTGACGGTCATCCACTACAGCATCACCCGCTACCGCGTCACCGCCACCGCCGTCAGCGCCAAATTCAAACACCACCCGCCCGCCAACGGCGCATGGCTGCCACTGTCAGCGTTAAAAAAAATCCCCCTCCCCGCGCCGCACCGAAAAATCCTGCGCCAAGCCCCCCTCCCATGAAAAACCCCACGCCCACCCTGCGCCTCCGCCTCTCACCGTCAGCGGAAATGAAAATCCGCCGGGGACACCCGTGGGTCTTCGACGGCAGCATCCGCAAACAAAACCGCCCCGGCGCTGACGGTGAACTCGCCGTGATTTTCGACCGTCAAAACCAATTCCTCGCCGCCGGCCTGTACGACGCCAACTCCCCCATCCGCCTGCGCGTGCTGCACCATGGCCAGCCCGCCAAAATCAACACCGACTGGTTCGCGCAAAACCTGGCGCGCTCACTGGCCGCGCGCGACGGCATCGCTGACCGTGACACCAACGGCTGGCGCCTCATCAATGGCGAAAACGACAACTGGCCCGGCCTGGTGCTGGACCGCTACGCTGACGTTCTGGTGCTGAAAATCTACACCGCCGCATGGTTTCCGCGCCTGCCGCTCATCGTCAGCCTGCTCAACGCGCAACTCCCCAGCCGCGCCATCGTCCTCCGCCACAGCCGCAACATCCGCCACCCCGCCTACCATGACGGCATGACCATCAGCGGCGCGCCCGTGACACAGCGCGTCATCTTCAGCGAGTCCGGACTCAATTTCCACGCCGATGTGACGCGGGGACAAAAAACCGGTTTCTTCCTCGACCAACGCGACAACCGCCGCCGCGTCGAACACCTCGCCGCTGACCGTGACGTGCTCAACCTCTTCAGCTTCACCGGCGGTTTCTCCCTCTACGCCGCGCGCGGCGGCGCAAAGTCCATCCTCAGCGTTGACCTCAGCCGGCACGCCCTCGCCGAACTGCGCGACAACTGGCAACTCAACCCCGCCCTCGGCACCCGCCCGCACGAGGAACTCCAAGCCGACGCTTTCGCCTGGATTGAGCAAAGCACCCGCCGCCACTCGCTCATCATCATCGACCCGCCCGCCCTGGCCAAACGCGCCGCAGACCGCCCCGCCGCCATCCGCGCCTACCAGCGCCTCGCCCGCGCCGGCTTGCGGCGGCTCGCTGACAATGGCATCCTCGTCTGCGCCTCCTGCTCCGCCCACGTCAGCGCCGAGGATTTCGTCAACGCCATCCGCGTCACCGTCAGCGGCAAAAAAATGCGCGAACTGGCCATCACCAGCCACGCCCCCGACCACCGCGTCACCGTCAGCGAGTTGCGTTACTTAAAGGCCGTGTTCCTGCAAAAAATCCGCTGACAAAAAAGGCAATCCTCGCGGATTGCCTTTTTTGCCATTGCCCTCGCGCCAACTTATTGCGGCGCCTGTTTCTTCTTCTCCCTGCTCTCCTTCATTTTCTGCCCCCACTCCTTGCGCCCCTTCTCCAACTCCTTTTGTTGCTCCGGCGTCAGGATGGCGTTCAACTTCTCATTGTATTGCTTGCCCAACGCCTGCTGCCGCTCCCGGCCCGCCTCCTTGCCCAGCTTCTTCCTCTCCTCCAGCCGCCACTTGTCCAACTCCTTGACCCTGGCGGTTTGCTCGTCGGTCAGACTCAACTGCTTCCTCATCTGCTCCACGCGGTCAACCCGCTCCTTCTTGACCGGCGGCGCTGATGGTGACGCCTCCTCGGCTTGCGAGTGCAGCGCGGTTAATGAACTGATGGTGAACGTTGCCAAAGCAACCACTAATATGCGTTTCATAATTTTTTATTTTATTGGATTACCTTTCCCTCAAGCAAAACACTAACCGCCCGATTTGGTTACAACACAAAGAATTTTGTCCGCCTTTGCCACACAAATGAGGACTTCGCAAACGTCGGACCATATGAATTATTGGTGACGTTTGCGCGACCTTTCCCTATGGTGAACACACGCCATGCCAGAAACCGTCAACGCACCCGCCATCACGAAGGAAAAAATCCAGACGCTGCCGCTCGCCCGTTACAACGGCCCCATCCACCTTATCGCGCCCGGACAACCGTGCATGGACGCCTGCCGCGCGCTCGCTGACGAGGAAATCATCGGCTTCGACACCGAAACCCGCCCCGCCTTCCGCCGCGGCGAACACTATCATCCCTCCCTCATCCAATTCGCCACCCGCAACGCCGTGTGGTTGTTCCAAATCAACCGCCATTGGTTCCCGATGGAAATCGTCGGCATCCTCGAAAGCGCCGCGCTGACCAAGACCGGCGTCGCCATCAACCAAGACGTCAACCATCTCAACCGCATGATGCCACTCAACACCCAGGGCATGGTGGACCTCAGCGTCAGCGCCGCCCAACGCGGCGTGAAAACCACCGGCCTCCGCAACCTCGCCGCCATCTACCTCGGCATCCGCGTCTCCAAACGCGCCCAAGTCACCAACTGGAGCAAACTGACGCTGACTGCCGCGCAAATCCAATACGCCGCCCTCGACGCCTGGATCAGCCGCGAGTTATATTTCAAGCTGCACTAACGCCAAACGTGCCTCGGATAACGCCGCTGAAGCTCAGGCTTGACTTTCGGATACCCCTCGCGCCAGAAGCTCGCGAGGTCCTGCGTCACTTGCACGGGGCGGCGGCTGGGGGCGAGGATTTTCACCGTCAGCGGCAGCTTGCCGCCGAGGATGCGCGGCGTCTCGGTCAAGTCGTACAGGTCCTGGATGGTCGCTGACAGTGACGGCGGCTCGTTCGCGGCGTAGGAAATTTTCAAACTTTTCCCGCGCACCTCGACCCGCTCCGGCGCGAGCTTCGCCATGCCCGCTGACAGTGACGGGCTAAGCCAGTCGCGCACAAACGGCAGCGCGGGTTTTTCCTTAATGTCTTTGTACGCCGTCGCGCCGAGGCAGAATTGCTCCAGCACGGCGCGGCGGTCAGCGTCAGCGAAGGGCTTGTAACCAAGCTCCGGCGCGTGCCCGGCGAGGAAGCGGACGCGCAGCAAAAATTTTTCCACGTCGTCGTCCCAGCCTTTGAGCGTCAGCGTCTTGTCCAAAATCTTTTCAACCAAAATCTCCGCCGCCGCTGACGCTGACGCCTCTTGCGCAATCTCGCGCCGCAGCAGCAAATCATGGTAACTCACGCGCCGCTCGGTGATGACGCGCCGCTGCGTCGCGTCCCACGCGGCGACGCTGGCGCTGACGATGGCGTCGTCGCTGACCTCGGCGAGCCACGCCTCATCAACAGCGGTGGCCTGGTTCAACAGCGTCACCACCTCGCCCGTGCCGCGCTGAATTTCACTAATCTCCGCCGCCACAATCAGCGGCGCCTTGCGAACCACGGACTCGCGCGCCAGCTCGCCCTTGCGCCCGTGCACAACCTCGCAACGCAACGAGCCTTGGTCCAGCCGCCGCGCCACCTGGTCGGCGAAACCGGCTAAAATACAGCGGCGGATGGCGTCACCGTCAGCGGCTCCTTTTTCATTTTCTTCCTCCGCGTCTCCGCGTCTCTGCGCGATGCCCAAAAACATTCTGCTCAACTGCGAAGCCTGACGGGCGGCGGCGGCGTCAATTCCGGGTTTGTCACACGCGTTGAAATCAAAATTTTTATTCTCGGCGAACTTCAGCGCCCGCAGTTGCAAAAAGAAATCCGACGTCTCCTCGCCGCCGAACAAATCATCGCGCAACTCCTCCGCTGACCGTGACACATTGCGGCGGAAAATATTTTTTCCCTGCGCCAGCGCCGCCACCGCGCACACCGCCGGCACGCAGCCGCGCCGCCGCGCCTCGTGCAGCATCCGCGCATAACGCGGGTGCACCGGATAACGCAGCAACTCGCGGCCCGTGACCGTCAGCGTCCCGTCCGCCTCGTGCAACGCGCCCAAGTCCTCCAGCAACCGCGCGGCGCGGCGCAACGTCTGCCCGTCCGGCGGCTCGAACCACGGGAATTGTTCGAGATCAACAATGCCGCCGCCCTTCAGCAACAACACCGACTCCGCCAAATCCACGCGGTGAATTTCCGGCGTCTCGCTCGCGGGGCGCAGCATGTGCTCCGTGCCCGTCCACAGGCGGACGCAGTGACCGTCAGCGACGCGCCCCGCCCGCCCCTTGCGCTGCTCCGCCGAGGCGCGGCTGATTTTCTCCACCATCAGCGTGTTGATGCCGCGCCGCGGGTCGAAGCGGTTGACGCGCGCCAGCCCGCTGTCAATCACCACGCGCACCGTCGGGATGGTGATGGATGTTTCTGCCACGTTCGTCGCGACGATGACCTTGCGGCCGCCGCACGGGCGCAACGCCTCGTTCTGCCGCTCCGGCGGCAACTCGCCGTGCAGCATCGCCAGCGTCCAGTCGCGGGCGGCGCGCTGCTCGCCAAGCGCGGCAATCGTCCGCTGAATTTCATACGCGCCCGGCATGAAAATCAACACGTCACCGTCAGCGTGCCGCGCCGCCGCTTGCACACAGGCCTCGGCGGCGGCGTCCCAAATTCTCCCGCGCTCCAGCGACAGCGGTTTTTCCAAATATTCGACGCTGACGCTGAACTGCCGCCCCGCCGACTCGACCACCGCGCACGGCTCCAAAAATTTTTCCACCCGGTCCGCGTCCAGCGTCGCCGACATCACGACCAAATTCAACTCCGCCCGCTGACGCTGAATGAGCCGGCACCGCGCCAGCGACAAATCGGCGTAAAGATGCCGCTCGTGAAACTCGTCAAAAATCACCGTGGACACCGCTGACAGTGACGGGTCGGCGATGAGCTTCCGCATCAAAATTCCCTCGGTGACAAAATTGACGCGCGTCTTTTTCGACGCGCGGTCCTCAAACCGAATTTGATACCCGACCTCCTCGCCGAGCCTGACGCCCATCTCCTCCGCGACCCGCGCCGCGAGCAACCGCGCCGCCAGCCGCCGGGGCTGCAAAATCAAAATCTGACCGTCAGCGGCGACCCCGGCGCGGTCAAGAATTTGCGGCACTTGGGTGGATTTGCCGCTGCCGGTGGGGGCCTGAACAACAGCGCGGTGAAATTTTTTCACCCCGCTGACAATGGCCTCCGCCACCTCGTAAATCGGCAAATTGGACATGCCGGAAATTCTCGCGCAAAGACGCCAAGACGCCAAGTTGTTTAATGCCTGGCGTTCTTTGCGCGAGATTTGGTTTTAGAATTGATGGCGATAGCCGAAGTTCAGCCCCCAGGGTTTGTCGTATTTGTCGCCGAAGGAGGCTTCGTAGTCGAGGTGAAGCTGACTCTCAGCGTTGAGTTGCCAGACGATGCCGGCGCCGATGACAGCGCGGGCACCGTCGAGATTCGGACGCCAATGCTCGCCGCTGACGGTGACTTTGTTGCCGACGCTGATTTGGCCGAGACCGCCGGCTTTGATGTACGGTTGCACCAGGCCGCTGTTGGTCAGCTTGATGTTCCGGCCCAATCTCGCGCCGCCGTAAAGATGCAGAACGTCAGCGTCGCTGAGGGTCACGCTCATGCCATCGCGCGTGGTGTAGTTGTCGTTCATCAGGTGCAGGTAACTGACTTGCACGCCCGGCTCGGCGAACCAGCCGTCGGCGAATT
>JAITHY010000117.1 GCA_031279715.1 Verrucomicrobiales bacterium
ATATCCAAAAAATCTCGGGGAGCGCCACGGTTCGCTTTCCAATTTGCACGGACAACTGTTTTTTCATTCCGTGCAATAGTTCGAAGCTAATCACGTCATGCCATTCCCTTTCCCGAAAAGCCAGCCGGTCTCGCTCCGCAATTTCTTTCATCACCCCTTTGATTGCCCGCGCCGCTTCACCGGATTTTTCCGCGCGCCACCAGCCATTCACGTCAAACATCCCGCGATATTCATGATAATGGCTCAGCGCCACGCCACCGCCCAAAATGATTTCCCGGGCCGCTGGGTTATGGCTGAGCTTGGCCAGCACTTCTTTGGCGTAAGGATGCAAGTTTGACGGAATTTTCGGCAGCGGTTCCATCCTTTTATTCAAGCACAACCGTCAAGACTTCCCTATATTTACTATCAATCCAATATCTTGTTATGATGTTATCTTGTTGATTCTTGTCAAAGCCAACCCACTTTCGCCGCCGCAGGGAGTGTTGTTGACCGAATTCTTCAACCCATTCCTGGATTTGCTCCTTGGTCAACGTCGTTGAAGCCAAGTCGCGCCGCGAACCAAGCGCAGGGAGCTTTCGGGAAAAAGAAGATTGGGAGGGGGCGAGCTTTGTGTTAAACTGACGACATGACTTACATGGATATTTTTTCCCGGGCTTACCGCGCTGGGGATGAGTTTTCCCAAGTAATCGCCGCTTGTGAAAAGCAGGGGGATTATTGTCTCATTGGCGGGCACGGAGTGAATGCCTATTCCTACACGGTGTTCACCTCGAATTTGGTGATTGCCAGCGACAAACTTGAGGCCGTCGCGCTTGACTTGCTGGCACTGGGCTTTGAACGGGAAGATTTTGAGTATTCAGTTAATTTTCGCAAACCCGGCAGCAGGTTGGTCGTTCAATTTTCCACCGATTCATAAAACACCTCCGTTAAAATGCCCGCCAATCGCGCAGAATTGACCTATAACGCGTTTGAATTGGCTGTCGGGATAAGAAGATGCTGAGAGTAAAATGAAGCGTAAATTTGCTTCATTTTTGCTGCACTTCCTTGGAAGGTTGATAAATAAAGGGTGCGGCGCGAGGGAATCGAACCCTCGCTTCTAGCTTGGAAGGCTAGAGTCCTGCCATTAAACGAGCGCCGCTGATGATGAACGAAAATACTAGCGCGGGGTCTTCGCCGCTGGCAATGAAAATGTTTGCGTGATTGGCGCGCGGGATGGATACTGAAAAAATGAGCGCGGAATTTTTGCTAAAACAACTGCCCGGCGGTGAGTTTTCCATGCGCTCGGTCAATATCGGGGAGACTTTCCATCCGGTGATTGGCGCGAGGCGCGAGGCGGAGAACTTGTATTTGGCGCAGTTCAATGTCAGCGGGCGTTGCGCGAGGGCGGGGGCGCCGCTGACGGTGTGGGATGTCGGCTTGGGCGCGGCGGGCAATGCCATGCATTTGATTGAATGCTGGGCGTGTCAACCTCAGCGGGATTTGCGGCTGGTCAGTTTTGACTTGGATGACCGGGCGTTGCGGTTCGCTTTGAAAGCACACGCTGAGGATGAGACGAAATTCCCCTGGCTGGCGGGATGGGACTGGGAAAAAATTTTGCGGGAACAAGGCGGGCGCTTCACCGTCAGCGGGCGCCAGCTATGCTGGGAATGGCGGCTGGCGGATTTTCCCGGTTTATTGGCCGACCCGTCGGTGTCATGGTCAGCGGCGCCGGAGTTGATATTTTACGATGCTTATTCCCCCGCGAAATGCTGGCGGATGTGGACGCTGACGCATTGGCGGAATGTGCGGCGCCGCTGCCCGGACGATTGCGAAATTGCCTTCCACTCACGCGCCACGGCGCTGAGGGTGACGCTGTTGCTGGCTGGTTTTTACGTCGGCCGCGGTGTCGCCATTGGTGAAAAAGAGGAAACCACCGTCGCCGCCACCCGACGGACTTTGTTGAGGAGGCCGCTGGACGAAATGTGGTTGCGGCGGGTGCGGCGCTCCACATCAGCGGAACCTTACACCGGCGGCCAATACACGCAGTCGTCAATTTCAGCGGGGCATTTGGCCGCGCTGTCAGCGCATCCCCAATTCCAAAGTGCGGGCTGGAATTAAACCGCGGTTATCCTAATCTTTGAAAATTAATTTATGAAAAGCATGACGGGTTTCGGAAAAAAAGAATTGCGCTGGCGCGGAGGAAAGGTGCTGGCGGAGGTGGCGTCGGTGAACAGCCGCAAGGGGCTGGATGTCAGCGTCAGCGCGCCGCGCGAGCACGCCACGCTGGAGGGCGAGTTGCGCGAGTTAGTGCAGCGCAACACCAGTCGCGGGCGGGTGATGGTCAGCGTCACGGTCGAGCGGAATGAGGCGGGCGTCGGCGGGCTGGGCCTCAATCGCGTGTTGTTGAAAAAATATCACCGCGAGATTGGTCGGCTGGCAAAAGAGTTGCGCGCTGACGGTCAGGTCTCGCTGGAGTTTTTGTTGCGGCTCCCCGGCGTGTTGGGCGACGCCCGCGCTGACGATGAGGCGCGTGAAAAAATTCTCGCCGCTGTTGAACAAGCGCTGGCGCTGTGGCACAAATCCCGCGCCCGCGAGGGTCAATTTTTGTGCAAGACCTTGGCGCAACATCTCGGCTCGCTGGACAAAGTTGTCGCTGACATTGAGCAGCGCAAAGACGCCGTGCTGTCGCGTTACCGGCGGAATTTGCAAAAACGCCTCGCCGACGACGCGCTGACGGTCAACGCGGACGACGAGCGGCTGGCGAAGGAGTTGGTGATTTTTTCCGACCGCTGTGATATAACCGAGGAAGTCACGCGGTTGCGGGCGCATTTTCAGGAAGGCCGACGGCTGCTGCGGACGGCGGACACCATCGGGCGCAACCTGGATTTTCTGTTGCAGGAAATCGGACGCGAGGTGAACACCATCGGCAGCAAGGCGAACGACCTCGACATCTCGCGGCGCGTGGTGGAATTGAAAACCGAGTTGGAGAAAATTCGGGAACAGGTGCAAAATCTTGAATAAAATGAAACGACAGGGAATTGTGTTTGTCATCTCGGCGCCGTCGGGCGCGGGGAAATCGACGATTTGCGAGGGGTTGCGGCATACGGCGGACTTTGTGTATTCCGTGTCCTGCACGACGCGCGCGCCGCGTCCGGGCGAGGTGAACGGCAAGGATTACTGGTTCATTTCCAGCGATGAGTTCAAACGCAGGGTCGCTGACGGTGAGTTTCTCGAATGGGCGCGGGTTCACGGCAACTGTTACGGCACGCTGAGGGAGAAGGTGCTGGAGGTGGCGATGCGGGGGACGGATGTGTTGCTGGACATTGACGTCGAGGGCGCGCGCCAGGTGCGGGAGAGGGCGGACGCGGCGATGAAAAAAATGCTGGTGGATGTGTTCATCATGCCGCCGTCGGTGGAGGAGCTGGAGCGGCGGCTGCGCAAGCGCGGGACGGAGAACGAGACGCAAATCAAAATCCGGCTGGAGGGCGCGATTCGTGAGATGAAGTTATGGCCGCGCTACAAGTACGTCATCGTCAGCGGCAGCATGGAGGAAGACTTGGCGCGGTTCCGCGCCATCATGAGCGCGGAACGCTGCCGGTCACAACGGTGGGAAGAAACATCGGCGGGGTGAAACGCGCTGCTTTTCGCAGATGTTTTTTATCCACAGATTTCGCAGATTTTTTTCTAATCTGCGTCATCTGTGGATGAATTGTTTTAGAATTGGCAACGATAACCGGCGGTCAAGCCCCACGGTTTGTCGTACTTGTCACCGAAACTTGCCTCGTAATCAAGGCTAAGCTGATGGTCAGCGTTGAGTTGCCAGAGGATGCCGCCGCCAACTTCAGCGCGAGCGCCGTCGAAGTTCGGCCGCCATTCGCTGCCGCTGGCGGTCACCTTGCCGCCGGTGCTGATTTGTTGAACCCCGGCGATTTTCAAGTACGGTTGCAGGACGCCGCTGTTCTTGAGCTTCAGCGCGCGACCGAAGGCGACACCGACGCGGAATTGGAACAAGTCGGCGTCGCTGATGCTCACGGCGAATTGGTTCGCGCCGCCGGTGGTGTAGTTGTTGCCCATGAGGTGCGCGTAGCCCGCTGATAGTGACGGTTCAACAAACCAGCCTTGGTCGAAGCTGAACTTTTTGCCGGCATCCAAGGTCACGCCACCGCCCCAGTTGCCGTAGCTGGCGGTCATGTGGTTTTGGCTCGCGTCCCATGCGCTGAGCTGACTGTCGGCGTATTGGCCCTTCGCAATAATGTCCGCCCACAAGCCGCATTCATGCTGCCAAATCGCGTACACGCCGGCGTGATAATGGTCAGTGTCAGCGCTGCCGCCGAAGCCGTTTCTCAGCGCGCGGTCGATGCGTCCGTAGCCGACGAAGCCGCCGGCTGTCAGCGTGTTGCCCTTGTCAAGATTCCACCGGTGATCGCCGCCGATGTCGACGCCGTATTGATATTCGCGCACGCCGCTGCCGGTCATGTTGGGGGCGATGTTCAACTGCGCGCCGTAACTCCTCACCCACAGCGCCTCAAGAATTCCGGCCTTGTCATCACGCAAATCGCCGAGATGGTTGCCGATGGTCTTGGTGTGGTCGAACCAATTTTGCCCGATACTCGGCGGGACGATGAGAATGATTTTCCCGCCGTCACTGAGGCTCGGTGGTGTTGGAGGCGTCGGCGGGTTGGGTGGCAAGTTGGTGCCGCTGACGCTCAGGTACCAGTCGGTTTGGTCCTGGTAGAGTGAATAATCAAACATCCCGACGCTGACGCTGCCGTTGAATGAGGCCTGACCGTCAGCGGTTTCGATGAGCAACAGCGCGTCTTCCGTGCCGAGCGTCTGCGCGCCGTGGTTGGTGATGCGGACTTGGTGACTGCCGGCGGAGGTGCCGCTGACGATGAGCCGGTCGGCGTCACCGGCGGCGAGGTCCGTGTTCATGTGAAACTCGCCGCTGCCGCTCAGGTTGCGCGTGGTCAATGTTTTGAAAGTGCCGGGGTCTTTTTGGAAAACAACTTTGCCGCTGTTGCTCGGCGCGAGGTTGGTGACGGTTGAGTTATCAGTCATGTTCCACGTCGAATCATTATCCAAGTTGACCGTCAGCACAGCATCGATGCCATGAGTGCCACTGCCGGTCCAGGCGCTGGCGTTCAAGTTGACCGTCAGCGTCGCGGTGTCGCTGACCGTCATGCCGCCCGTCAAATCCGTGGCAACGAGGTCCAGCAACAGCGTCTCTTTGCCGCTGACTGTGACCGCGTCGCCCGCGTTGCTGGTGGTTACATTTTCCAAAATCACCGCGCTGGCGCCGCTGCCGGTGGCAACAATCAAACCCGACGCCCTCGCCGTCAGCGTGCCGCCGCGCATCGCCACTGTGCCGCCGTTCAGGGTGTAAATCGCGGCGGACGAGCCGCTCAGGGCGTTGGCGCTGGCATTCCACAATTCCACCAGCCCACCGCTTTGCGCGTACAGCGCGTACGCCCCGGCGCGACCGGACGAAACATAATCGGCGGCGCTGTCGGCAATAGCGTCAGTTGCGTCCAAAGGATTGCAGTCGGCATTCATTTTCACGCCGGTGTAAATGGTCGCGTTGCTGCCGGTGATTACGCCGAGACTGTCAGCGCGCAAACCAAAACCGGCGGCGTTGATGGTGGCATTCGCGCCCAACTCGATGCGCGCGTTGTCCAGCGCATAAACCGCAAAATCCCTGATGACGGAAACGCTCAGGCCGCTGCCCGCGGTTATTAACGACCCCGCGCCCTGCGCTTGCAAACCTGAGATGGCGGTTTTTTGTATCACCGTGGTATGGTCCCCCAGTTCAATGCCGCCGCCCAAATAGGCGTACACATCAATGGCCATGCCGTTTTGTTTAATCAACGTATTGGTGTTAAAAATAATTTTGGAATTGGCGTTTTGCGCCAAAAAGCCGTAGCCCAAGGCGCGCGTGTCGCTGTACACCAGGCCGGGGGTTGCGGTCACGGTGGCGCCGTTGGTGACGTTTATGTAATCAGCCGTGACCGTCAGCGGCGCGGTGATTGTTAACAAGCCGCTGACGGTCAGGCGCCACAGGCGCCGTTTGATTGCGGCGAGGTTGTTGATGATGCTGGTTTTCATTTTTGTTTTTTCTCCTTTTATTTGGTTGAGAATCATAAATTATTATTGATTACCGATGATAATCAACATAAATATTTCGTTAGCCACCGACTTGGGCAAAATTAAAGTTGGTGAGAAAAACAAAAAAAGTCAGGCAAATCGGCGTCAGGCTCGACCCCGAACTGGAGGAAGCCGTCGAGTCCATCTCGCGGCAAACCAAGCTGACGATTGCCGAGTTGGTGCGCCTGTGCATTGAGCGGCAAATTGACACCATCGCCAAAGACGGCGGCATTCTGTTAAAAGTGAAACTGCCCGGCAAATCGTGACTGTCAGTCAATGCTGGGTGCGGGGTCAGTCGTAATTTCTCATCTCTCCAACCTGTAACCAGCCTGACCGACTGGGCGGCAATCCCGTAGGGATGGAATAATTATAGCCACCAGTGTCAACCGGCGGAATAAATCACGGCAACGCAATTAAACCCGTCAGGGGTGGAATAAAACTATGGCGCTGACGCTGACCGTTTATTTCACCCCTGCGGGGTCCGCGCGTATTGTTTGCATGGACCCCGCCGCCCGCCGAAGAATGCTTAGGTTGCAAGGGTCAGTGGCAAACGGCGGTAAAAAATATTTTTGCGAGCAAGGAAACACGGTTGCCATGTGATTTTTATGTTCTTTGAGGCCTGTTGCGGCTATTAATGCAGAGGTGTTATGAAAACAAAAAGAGTATTGCTGGGCATCACCGGCTCCATCGCCGCGTACAAAGCGGCGGAAATCGCGAGCCAGTTAACGCAACGCGGCGTGGCGGTGGACGCCGCGATGACGGTGAACGGGACGCGTTTCATCACCCCGCTGACGCTCAGCACGCTGACGCACCGGCCCGTCATCAGCGACTTGTGGGCTGACAGTCACGCGCGGCCGCTGCACATTGAGGCGGCGGACGAGGCGGACTTGGCGCTCATCGCGCCGGCGACGGCGAACATCCTGGCGAAAATGGCGCACGGCCTCGCCGACGACGCGCTGAGTTGCATCCTGCTGG